>NZ_BAAJYS010000048.1:0-21028 GCF_057543315.1 Acidovorax sp. KPB24-07 | reverse complement strand
TGGCCGGGCGGGGCCACGCCGTCCGCCTGTGGACGGACGACGCCACCGCGCTGGGCTGGATGGCCCCTGCCGGCGCACCGGGCGTACAGGTCCTGCCCTGGCCTGCGCAGGCCCCGCCCGACGGCGCGGGCGATGTGGTCATCGAGGCGTTCGGCTGCGAGATTGATCCTGATTTCATAGCATCCATGGCAAATTCCACTAGGGCATCAGGCCAAAAACGCCTTTGGATCAACCTGGAGTACCTCAGCGCCGAAAGCTATGTGGAGCGCAGCCACCGCCTGCCCTCCCTGCTGATGTCGGGCCCCGGCGCGGGCTGCACGCGCTGGTTCTTCTACCCCGGGTTCACCCGCCGCACGGGCGGGCTGTTGCGCGAACCGGGGTTGATGGACCGCCAAGCCGCCTTCGACCGCGCCGGCTGGCGTGCCCGCCATGGCGTGGCGACCGGGGCCTTCGCCGTTTCGCTGTTTTGCTACGAGCCACCCGCCTTGCCTTCGCTGCTCGACCGGTTGCGGCAGCATGCCGGCGCCCATTTACTCGTCACCCCCGGCCGCGCAACGGCAGCCGTCCAGGCGCTGGACAATCAGGACCGAAATGGCCTCCAGCGCAATCAAGACGCCGGCAGTCTGCTATCGATTTCATACCTCGCTCCCTGCCCCCAGCCGGCGTTCGACGAGATGCTGTGGGCCTGCGATTTCAACTGCGTGCGCGGCGAGGACTCGCTGGTGCGCGCCCTGTGGGCCGGCCAGCCCTTCGTGTGGCACATCTATCCCCAGGACGACCAGGCCCACCATGCCAAGCTGCACGCGTTCCTCGACTGGCTCCAGGCGCCGCCTTCGCTGCGGCGTTTCCACGCGCTGTGGAACGGACTCGAACAGGACGGTCCCCTGCCCGCCCTGGACGCCGCCACGCTGCAGGAATGGCGCGCGACCGTGCAGGCGGCGCGCGCACGGCTGCTCGCGCAGGACGATCTGTTGACCCAACTGCTGGGGTTCGTGGCCGAAAAAAGCTAAAATCCACGGTTTTGCGCCAACCCAAGGCGGCACTTTCTGACGAAGTGACCGGCCGGCGCATCCCGCCGCGGAACATGCGCTGGCGCTCGGACCTTGCGCTGCACCCCTCAGGCAGCGCCCGCAGCGCCCTGGCGCGTAGAGCGGCTTCAACCCCAGCCCAGCAATCTGCTATGAAAATCGCTCAAGAAATCCGCGCCGGCAATGTGATCATGCACGGCAAGGACCCGATGGTCGTCCTGAAGACCGAATACGCACGCGGCGGCCGCGGCGCCGCCACGGTCCGCATGAAGCTCAAGAGCCTGATCGGCAACTTCGGCACCGAAAACGTGTTCAAGGCCGACGACAAGATCGACAACGTCATCCTGGACAAGAAGGAGTGCACCTACTCCTACTTTGCCGACCCGATGTACGTTTGCATGGACACCGAATTCAACCAGTACGAAGTCGAAGCCGAGAACATGGGCGACGCACTGAACTACCTGGAAGACGGCATGACCGTCGAAGTGGTGTTCTACGACGGCAAGGCCATCTCGGTCGAACTGCCCACCAGCGTGGAACGCGAAGTCACCTGGACGGAACCCGCCGTCAAGGGCGACACGTCCGGCAAGGTGCTCAAGCCCGCCAAGATCGCCACCGGCTTCGAAGTGCCCGTGCCCCTGTTCGTGAGCCAGGGCGACAAGATCGAAATCGACACCCGCACGGGCGAGTACCGCAAGCGCGTCTGATCGATCCGGATCGAGTTTCGATCCCCAAAGGGCACCCGCTTCGGCCGGTGCCCTTTTTCATTTCCGCTGGGCCAGTCCATGTCATGTGTGCTCGATCAGCATGACCGCCGTCGTCTGAGGCTCCAGCGCTTCGAACACATGCGTTTCATCCGCCGAGTAGCTGGCATAGTCCCCCGGGCCGAGTTCCACCAGATGGCCGACCGGCCCCAGCCGGGCGCGTCCGCTGCACAGGACGACGTGCTCCACCGTGCCCGGCAAGTGGCGCTCGGAAGTCCTGGGTGCGCCGGGCTGGACCGACAGGCGGTAGAGATCGCGCTGCACGCCGGCAGGGCACACCGCCAGCAAAGTCGCCGCGTAGTTCGCCTGCTCCGAAGCCAGCGCCACCCCCTCATGGGCCCGGATGACCTGCACATGGGTTCTGGGCTGGGCGATCAATTGCGTCACCTGCACATCCAGCGCCGTGGCGAGCGCCCAGAGCGTTTCCAGGCTCGGATTGCCGACGCCCGCCTCCAGCTGGGAGAGCGTCGATTTGGCGATGGCCGCCCGTTTGGCGAGTTCGGACACCGACAGGCCAAGGCGCTCGCGCTCGCGGCGCACGGCCACGGCCAACAGGCGGATGGGTGAAGGACTGATAGTCAAGGGATGGTCATCCTATCTCATCAAAAAGAACAATCGTTCGACTTGACGAACGAATGAGGCAAGTTCATCATACCGCTCGTTCGTTCTTTTTAAAGAACGAACCGCTTCCTTCCGATCCCTTGCCCAGGCGACTGGGCAATCCACACAGGCAACGATTCATGCATCCGAAAACGGCAGGGACGCTGAAGATGACCACCGCCATGGTCATCGCCAGCACGGTGGGCTGGCTGGTGCTGCAGACCGGAATGCCTGCCGGCGCAGTGGTCTTCTGGCGCTGCGCGTTCGGTGCCGTGGCGCTGCTGATGCTCTGTCTCCGTCCGGGCCAGCCAGAGCGATGGAACATCGGCCGCAGGCAAGCCGGCATGGCCGCACTGGGCGGCATCGCCCTGGCGGCCAGCTGGGGCCTGCTCTTTGCCGCCTACTCGCACGCATCCATCGCGATTGCCACGGTGACCTACCACACCCAGCCCTTCATGCTCGTGACGCTGGGGGCGCTGTTCTTCGGAGAAAAGCTGACCGCGTCGCAGGCAGGATGGCTGGGCATCGCGTTCGGCGGCCTCGTGCTCATCGTCGTCGGCGGTGGACAGTGGGGCGCGCTGCCCTCCGGCTACCTGGAAGGCGTCGGACTGGCACTGGCCGCCGCGTTCTTCTACGCCATGGCGGCCGCGATCACCAAAAGGCTGAGCGGCGTGCCGCCCCGGCTGATCGTCCTGATCCAGCTGATCGTCGGCACCCTGCTTTTGCTGCCGTTCGCCCAGGCCCCGACGGGCGGATCGACGCTACCCACCTGGGGTTTGCTGCTGGCGATCGGATTCATTCACACGGGCCTGATGTCCACGCTCCTGTACAGCGCCATACAGAAGTTATCGACGTCGATGGTGGGCGTTCTGTCGTTCATCTATCCCATCGTGGCCATCGGGGTGGACGCGTGGGCCTTCGGCCATCGGCTGAGCCCGATGCAGGTCGGTGGCGCCGTCGCCATCCTCATGGCCGTGGCAGGGATGAACTTTGGATGGCGCATGGCCGCACGCCACCCAGCGCCGCGATAGCCACGCGCACGAAGCGTGCGCTGCCGCGCTTCAGCCCATTTCAGGACGATTCACGCAATCTTCAGAGCGCTGCAAGGGGAGTCTTTCCAGAATGGAGCTACCGGAATGCCGACAGGCGCGCACCCCTTGCCAGCATCCAGGCCCGCCATGGCACAGGGGCTTCGGGTGGGCAATTGCCAGGCCTTCCGGCAATGATTTCCTTACATAACACCAGGGAGCCCGCATGCATTCGATCCGCTTTTTTTCGTCCACCACCCCCTTGGCGCTGTCCGCCATGGCCGCGCTGCTCATGGCCCCGGGCCTCAGCCGCACCGCCCACGCCGTGGAATGCCGCGCCATCGCGACCGTGCAGCACAGCGCCGTCTCGGCCAACAACAACGCCGATGGCGGCCACCTCAACCAGCACGTCTTCGGCGCGACACCGCCCCAGGGCTCCAGCCAGCAGGACAAGACGCTGTTCTCCAGCGTGGGAGACTACAGCGCCTTCTGGAACAGCTACCAGGACCCGAAGAAATACAAAGGAAAGGCCGTCAAGTGCTCCGGCACGCATGCACGGCAAAAGGTGACGGTCTACAGCGTGCTGAAGCAAGACCTGATCGGCGGCTTCAACTGCACCGCGGCCAACGCCAACGGCGAATGCACCACCAAGACCAAATCGCAGTTCTCCAACGTTCAGCTCGACTTCGAAAGGGTCGGCAGCAAATGGATTCTGCTGACGGCCTATCCGACCAACTGAGCCGACCAATCAAGCAGGGGGCCGCAGCGGCAGCTTCTGGCGGAAACGGCCTCTCTCAGCCGAACACCGCCGTCACCAGCCAGAGGTTCGCCAGCGAGATCACGGCGAACAGCCCCCAGGCCGCCAGCCGGAGGATCCGTCCGGTGGCAAAGTGGCCCATCACCTCGGGGCTGCTGCTGAACCGGATCAGCGGCCACATCGCGAAGGGCAGCTGAAAGCTCAGCACCACCTGGCTGAGCACCAGCATCTTGCCCACACCCGCATCGCCCAGCCACCACACGCCCACGAAAGCCGGCACCAGCGCCAGGCCCCGCGTGATGAGGCGCCGCTGCCAGCAGGGAATCTTGAGGTCCAGGAATCCTTCCATCACGATCTGCCCGGCGATGGTGCCCGTGAAGGTCGAACTCTGGCCCGAGGCCAGCAGCGCGATGCCGAAGAGCGCGGCCGCGAGGGCGCTGCCCACCAGGGGTTCGATGAGGTGGTAGGCGTCGGCGATGTCGGCCACGTCGCGGTGGCCGCTGTGGTGGAAGGCACTGGCGGCCAGCACCATGATGGCCGCGTTCACCAGCAGCGCGAGCGACAGCGACACCACGGCATCCCAGGTGCAGAAACGAATGGCCTCGCGCCGCGCCGCATCGGTGTCGGCCACCAGCCGGGTCTGCACGATGGACGAGTGCAGGTACAGGTTGTGCGGCATGACCGTGGCGCCCACGATGCCGATGGCCAGGTACAGCGCCCCGGGCTGCTGCAGCCGCTCCAGGCTGGGCACGAAGCCGATCGCCACCTGCGACCAGATCGGCTGCGAGAACGCCAGCTCCACTGCAAAGCACGCAGCGATGGTGGCCACCAGCGCCAGCACGATGGCCTCCACCCGCCGGAACCCCGCGCCCTGCAAGCCCAGCACCAGCACAGTGTCGAAGGCGGTGATGGCGATACCCACCGGAATCGACACGCCGAACAGCAGGTGCAGCGCCAGCGCGCTGCCCAGCACCTCGGCCAAATCGCAGGCCACGATCGCCAGTTCCGCCCCCAGCCAGAGGCACCGGTTCACGGCGGGGGAATAGCGCTCGCGGCACAGCTGGGCCAGGTCCCGGCGCGCCACCAGCCCCAGGCGCACGCACAGGGTCTGCAGCAGCATGGCGGCGAGGCTCGCCAGCAGCACGACGAAGAGCAGCCCGTAGCCGAAGCGCGAGCCGGCCTCGATGTCCGTCGCCCAATTGCCGGGGTCCATGTAGCCCACCGAGACCAGCAGGCCCGGCCCTGCGTAGCGCAGCAGCTTTTTGGAAAACGGGAGGCCAGGGTCCACCTGGACGCTGCCCTTGACTTCGGATGGGCAGAAAGGCGCGGTGGCGGTGCGCGGCAAGGGGAACATGGGCATGGGAGCTCGATGATACGTAGCCCGGTCCCGCAGCAGGCACGCGACGGCATGGCGCCGCGCCTATTGCGCAGATAGACGGCGTGGGGTTGCCATGGCGGCGCGCTCGGACTATGCGGCGAGTGATCAATCGCCGCCATGGCATGGCGCGATGGGCGGTACCTGCCATCAGGCCCGCGCCCGCCGCGGCGACCGCCCGCGCGGGTCCCGCGCCACCTCGGGTCAGATCGGCAGTGCGACCAGGTCGTGTCCCTGCGTGCCGACGATGCGGGCCCGGGTGAACTCGCCCACCTTCATCGTCTTGCTGATCTTCTCAGGCGGCAGCAGGTGCACCACGCCGTCGATCTCGGGCGCATCGGCATAGGTGCGGCCGGTGCCGCCCTTTCTGCCCAGCGCGGGGGCGGAGTCGACCAGCACCTGCATGGTGGCGCCCACGCGGCTGCGCAGCTTGGCGGCGGACACTTCCTCGGCCACGGCCATGAAGCGCGCGCGGCGCTCTTCGCGCAACTCGAGGGGCAGCATGCCGGGCAGTTCATTGGCCACCGCGCCGTTCACGTCGCTGTAGGCGAAGCAGCCTGCACGGTCGATCTGCGCCTCGCGCACGAAGTCCAGGAGGTGCTGGAACTCTTCTTCGGTCTCGCCCGGAAAGCCGGCGATGAAGGTGCTGCGGATGACGATTTCGGGACAGGTCTCGCGCCAGCGCTGGATGCGCTCCAGATTGCGCTCGCCGCTGGCGGGGCGCTTCATGCGCTTGAGCACGTCCGGGTGGCTGTGCTGGAACGGCACGTCCAGGTACGGCAGCACCTTGCCCGTGGCCATGAGGGGGATGACCTCATCGACGCTCGGGTAGGGGTACACGTAGTGCAGGCGCACCCAGGCGCCGTAGGGTTCGGCGATCTCGCCCAGGGTCTGCACCAGCTCCAGCATGCGGGTCTTGACGGGCTTGCCGTCCCAGAAACCCGTGCGGTACTTCACATCGACGCCGAACGCCGAGGTGTCCTGGCTGATGACCAGCAGTTCCTTCACGCCGCCTTCGAACAGAGCCTTGGCCTCGCTCAGCACATCGCCGATGGGACGCGAGACGAGGTCGCCGCGCATGGAGGGGATGATGCAGAAGGTGCAGCGGTGGTTGCAGCCTTCGCTGATCTTGAGGTATGCGTAGTGCTTGGGCGTGAGCTTGATGCCCGCCACACCGAAGCTGCCCGGCACCAGGTCGATGAACGGGTCGTGCGGCTTGGGCAGGTTGAGGTGGACGGCATCCATCACCTCCTGCGTCGCATGGGGGCCGGTGACGGCGAGCACGCTGGGGTGCATTTGCCGCACCAGGTTCCCGCCACCGTCGCCGGACCGTGCACCCAGGCAGCCGGTGACGATGACCTTGCCGTTCTCGGCCAGCGCCTCGCCGATGGTGTCCAGGCTTTCCTTGACCGCGTCGTCGATGAAGCCGCAGGTGTTGACGATGACGAGATCGGCACCTTCGAAAGTCTTGGAGGTCTGGTAGCCCTCGGCACTGAGCTGCGTGAGGATCAGTTCGGAGTCGGTCAGGGCTTTGGGGCAGCCAAGACTGACGAAGCCTACCTTGGGGACCTTCATCGTCTCTGGCGTCGCGATTTCATCGTAAGTATCTGATTTCATTTGGGTTTCGCAGGACGGCCCGGCGGGCAAGATAACCGGACATTGTAAATGAGGCCAGGAATTGACCTCAGCCGCGCTGCATCTCCACCCTTAAAATCATGGGTCGACTCGGCCATCTGCGCACCGGGCATGCGATTCTCCAAAGCCCCCGCATCCCACCCCGGGCGCCGTGATCACGCGCTGGCGCCACGCTTCACGGCAGGGGCAGGGGCAGGGAGTGTGTCGAGTGGCATGCCGGTGTGCCCGGGGCTCAAAGGGCCTGGGGGAGGTAGACCGGACGCGGCGCTGTCAGGCCCTGCCTCACCTGCTGGGTGAGCACGTCGGCCAATACCTCATCGGCGCCGGCCTCCAGTCCGTCGAGTGCACGCTGCACGATCTCCTCGGCGCTGCTTTTCGGGACCTCGAAGCCCCGCGTGAGGTCAGTGTCCACATACGCCATGTGCAGGCCCAGCACCTGGGTCTTCTGCCCGGCCAGCTCATGGCGCAGTGCGTTGGTCAAAGACCACGCCGCCGACTTGCTGGCCGAATAAGCGGCCAGCTCGCCACCATTGACCCACGATGCCACCGACAGAACGTTGAGCAGTGCGCCACCGCCATTCGCCTGGAGCACGGGCGCAAACGCCTTGCTCACGTTCAGCACACCAAAAAAGTTCGTTTCAAAAATGCGGCGCGCCACCGCGTCGCTGTCCTGCGCCAGAAAGCCGCCCGGCTGGGCGATGCCCGCGTTGTTGATCACCAGGTTCACGTCGGCGGCCTGCTGTGCCGCAGCAGCGATCTCTTCGGGCTTGGTGACGTCGAGCCGCAGGGCGTGCACGCCGGGCAAGGTGACGGTGGCGGCGTCGCGCGCGGCGGCGTAAACCTTGCGAGCACCGCGCGCAAGCAGTTCGCGCGCGAAGGCCAGGCCGATGCCGCGGTTGGCGCCCGTGACGAGGACGACGGAGTTTTCAAGGTGCATAGGGAGCTCCAAAGGGTTGGACTGGTATTTCAAATGACGATCGTCATATTTACGGACGTGCGATGTCGTTCCAATGGAACGGCTCATCGGACCTTGATGACCACCTTGCCCTTGGCTCGGCCGCTTTCGACGTAGGCCAGGGCATCGTTGGTGGATTCGAAGGGGAAGACCTGGTCGATCACGGGGCGGATGGCGCCCGATTCGACCAGCGGCGTGATCTGCCGCAACTGGCTGCCGCTGGCCTTCATGAAAAGGAATGCATAGGCGACATCGAGGCGCCGGGCCTGCCTGCGGGCGCCAGAGCTGAGGGCGCGCATCACCTGCTTCACCCACCATGGGGCATGGATGTCTTCGGCGAACCGGGGGTCCGGTGGCCCTGAGATGGAAACGAGGGTTCCGCCCGGCTTGAGCACGCCCAGGGACTTCGCCAGGGCCTTGCCGTCCTGGCTGTTCAGCACCACGTCGTAGCCGCTCAGGTGGTCTTCAAAGGCCTCGTTCTTGTAGTCGATGACCACATCTGCGCCCAGGCGTTTCACCAGAGCGACGTTGCCGGTGCTGGTGGTGGTGGCAACCGTCGCGCCCAGGTGCTTGGCCAACTGGATGGCAAACGTGCCCACGCCCCCGGAGCCTGCCTGGATGAAAACCTTCTGCCCCTTCTTGAGCTCTGCCTTTTCGACCAGCGCCTGCCAAGCCGTCAAGCCCACCAGGGGGATGGATGCAGCCTCTTCCATGGTGAGGTTCCTGGGCTTCATCGCCACCGAGTCTTCCTTCACGGCCACGAATTCGGCGAACGTGCCGATGCGCAAGTCATCGGGCCGGGCGTACACCTCGTCGCCCGCCTTGAACTGGCGGACACGCGGTCCGACACGCACCACCACGCCGGCCACATCGTGCCCCAGGACGAACGGTGCGCGATACGGCAGGATGAGTTTGAACTCGCCATTTCGGATCTTGGCATCCAGCAGGTTCACCGCGGCCGCGTGAACCTGGATCAGCATCTCGTCGTCACGCAAGTCCGGCTCAGGCACGTCGGCGGCGCGCAAGCGCTCTTTTTTCCCATAGCGGTCCAGGATGAAAGCTTTCATGGGGTTCCCTTTTTGCAAGCAGAGCAGGCGACGAACCTGGCAGCATTGGCTGACAGGCATTTTGGAATGATGGTCATCATATTTATGAGTAAAAAAAAAGCCCGGTGATCTCACGCACCGGACGGGGCCAGACTCTTCAACGCGGCGCTGCACAGCGACTCCGACAGCGCCGAGTCATCGACGGCACGGGCCAGCACCAACGTGCCCACCATGGTGGCCACGGTCACCAACGCGCGCTCGTGGGCGCCAGGCTGTCCCCAATCGGGCGACTGACGGGCCACCAGATCGATCATCTCCTTGATGCGGAGCGTGGCCGCGCGACGCACTTCGGGCGATTGGCGCGGCATCTCGGAGCCCAGGGCGGACACCGGGCAGCCTGTCTCGATAGCCGCCAGATGCTCTTTGGACAGATAGACCTGCATCAGCGCTTGCAAGGACTGCTCTGGCGGCACGGCTGCGACGATGCGCGCAGCGGCGGCGTTGGCTTCGGCTCCGGCACGGTCTGCCGCTTCGGCCAGCATGGCTTCGCGAGACTCGAAATGGGCATAGAACGCACCGTGCGTCAAACCCGCCTCTTTCATGATGTCGGCCACGCCGGTGCCGTCATAGCCGCTGCGACGGATGGCACGCGCAGCGGCCTGCACGATGCGCTCGTGCGAAGCCTCTTTGGCAGCAGTTCGGCCATTGGTCTTTTCTTTTCGCATGACGGCCATCATACATTTTGTTTGCCCATCGCGCCCTGGCAGGTGAAAAGCGGCCGGATGCACAGGGTCAGCACCCCGGGCCGACAGGAGCGGAAGTTTCCCGCTGTGCATAGAACTGAAGCAGGACTTCCACGGGATGCCGCAGACGCCGGTCGTCCATCCGCTTGGCCTGGCTGCGGCAGGAATATCCGGTGGCCAGGAACTCCGTCTGTCGCGCCGGCTCGGCGTTCAATATCGGACCCCACGATTGGGAGTAGATGAGGCGCGAGGTCTGCACATTCAGGCTTTCGTGTCCGTAGGTTCCCGACATGCCGCAGCAACCACTGGCCCGCGGACTGAGCTTCAAACCGACACGGGCGAACACCTGGGGCCACAGCGCTGCGGCGGCGGGGGCGGTCGTTTTTTCGGTGCAGTGGTTCAGCAGCTGAAAGTCCCCCGGAAGAGATTCCGACGCCCGCGCGGGCAGCGCCTCCAGCAGCCATTCCTGCGCAAGCAGAACGCGCGGCGGCTTTTGCAAAAACGGCAGCTTCGCGTATTCCTGGCGGTACACGAGCGTCATGGCAGGATCGAGACCGACCAGCGGCACGCCACACGACGCCAGAGCGCCAAGCATCTCCGCGTTTTTGAACGCCGTTCGATCGAAGGCCTGCAGAAAGCCCAGCACATGAAGCGGCTTGCCGTTCGGCATGAATGGGGCCAGCCAGACCGTGTACCCCAGCCGGGACGCCAACTCGATGAACGCGGAAAATACGGGCGTCTCGAAATAACGCGTGAACGCGTCCTGCACCAGGATCACGGACCGGGCGTGTTGCGCGTCCGTCAGCGCGGCCAGCAACGATGGCGTTGCACAGCGCACGCCCCAACGGCTCAACGTGGCCTGAAAGTCGAAGCGGCTGAGCAACGGGCTGTCCACCATGCCCGCATGGCGCTCGAGCATCCGGCGCACCAGCGTGTTGGACATGGCACCGTTGTAGAGCCGTGGAAGGCGTGCCAGATACGGAACGCTGAATTCGAGCGAGCCAATGAGGTAGTCCTTCAACGGCCTTCCATACCGCGTGTGATAAAGCGCCAGAAAGCGCGACCGAAATTCAGGAACGTTGACCTTGACAGGGCACTGCCCCGCGCACGACTTGCACGCCAGGCAACCGGACATCGCCTCATACACCTCATGGGAAAAGTCGCGGGAGCGACCCGTTCCGTTGGTTGCGCGTTCGCGGCGGTTGCGCCAGCGCCTGGCCAATCCGGCCAGGAACGAGGGTTGCCGCGCAGCCACCGCCAGAACATCCACCCCCGCATGGCCCTGCAGGCGCAGCCACTCGCGCAGCAGCGAGGCACGTCCTTTCGGAGAGTGCCTGCGTTCGCGCGTGGCCTTCCATGACGGACACATCGCGTCGTCCGGATCGAAGTTGTAGCAAGCGCCATTGCCGTTGCAATGGACGGCGCTGGCAAAGCTCTGCCACACCCGCTCATCGATCTGGCGATCGGCGTCGGCACGCAACGGCACTTCATCGATGCGCAGCAGCCGGGCACTCTGGCCTGCGGGCGTGGCAATCTTTCCCGGGTTGAGCTGGTTGTGCGGATCGAATGCCGCCTTGAGCGCCTGCAATGCGCCATACAGGGGGCCGAAATACTTCGGCGCGTATTCGGAACGGACTCCCTTGCCGTGCTCGCCCCAGAGCACGCCACCGTATTTCAGGGTCAGCCCGGCGACCTCGTCGGAAATGGTTCGGATCAGCGCCGCATGGGCGGGGTTCTTCAGGTCCAGGGCGGGCCGGACGTGCAGCACACCCGCATCCACGTGGCCGAACATGCCATAGCTCAGCCCATGGCGGTCCAGCAATGCCCTGAACTCTTCGATGTAGTCGGCGAGCTTCTCTGGCGGCACGGCCGTGTCTTCGACGAAAGGCTGGGGCCGGGCCTCACCCTGCACGTTGCCCAGCAAGCCGACGGCGCGCTTGCGCATGGCATAGACCTTGTCGACGGCCGTGCGGCCCGATGCAATGGTGTGACCGATGCGGCTCACCGTGGGGTTGCGGGCGAGGTGCCCGATGAAGGCCGCCACGCGAGCGCGCACCTCGTCCGCCGAGTCCCCGCAGAATTCGACCAGGTTGATGCCACGCGTCGGTGCCGGGTCGGCCTGGGCAGGGAAGTATTGCGCCACGTCCTGCCAGACGATGTCCTCCATCGCCAGCATCAAGACCCGCGAATCGACCGTCTCGATCGACAACGGGCGATGCTCCATCAACACCCGCGCATCGCGCAGCGCGTCCATGAAACTGGCATAACGCACATTGACCAGCATGGAATGGCGGGGGATGGGCAGCAGGCCGATTTCCGCCTCGACGACGAAGCCCAGCGAGCCTTCCGCCCCACACAAGACGCTGTTGAGGTTGAAGCGACCGCCGGGCTCTTTCAGGTGCGCCAGGTC
This sequence comes from Acidovorax sp. KPB24-07, assembly GCF_057543315.1. Classification (NCBI taxonomy): domain Bacteria; kingdom Pseudomonadati; phylum Pseudomonadota; class Betaproteobacteria; order Burkholderiales; family Comamonadaceae; genus Acidovorax; species Acidovorax sp. KPB24-07. The sequence continues at coordinate 8,687 of NZ_BAAJYS010000048.1, read as the reverse complement.
ATAGCCGGTCAGGCAGCGATTGAGCTTGGGAAAGCGCGCCTCGATCAGCTCGGCATGCTCCGTGGCGATCTGGTGCGCGCAGCGCCAGACATCGCCCACCAGGCCGCTTTCCTTCAATCGCAACGGCAGTTCCTCGGCATCCACCGAGCGACTGGCAAACCGCACGCCCCCCAGCAGGACCATGTCCAGCACCTGCACGTGGTCGCGGGTCTTGCCGTAGGTGCAACTGCCCTGGCCGCTGGCGTCGGTGTTGATCATGCCGCCGATCGTGGCGCGGTTGGACGTGGACAGCTCAGGGGCAAAGAACAGCCCGTGCGCCTTCAGCGCCGCATTCAACTGGTCCTTGACGACGCCGGCCTGCACCCGTGCCACCCGGCGCACGGGATCGATCCACAGGATCTGGTTGAGATGCCGGGAGAGATCCACGGCGATGCCCCCGGTGAGGGATTGCCCGTTGGTGCCCGTGCCCCCGCCCCGCGGAGAAACCACCACCCGCCGGTGTTCCGGCCTGGCGAGCAGCTTCGCGAGTGTTTCGACGTCCGCGGCATCCCGTGGGAAGACCACGGCCTGGGGCAGCCGCTGATAGATCGAGTTGTCTGTGGCCAGAACGGTGCGGTCCGCGTATTGCGATGTGATTTCGCCCCGGAAACCCTCGGTGGCCAATGCCTGAAGAAAACGCGGGTAGTCGCCGTCCAGCGGCGCCGGGGCGGGAATGATTGCAATCAATTTCAGGTCCTGCAATGACGAAAAGAATCGCCCTGCCCCGCGTGGCCCGTCAAGCGTTGAACGCGGCGCTTCGAGAGGGCGAGAGGGCGCGGGAGCGGTGGCCTCGACAGGCTGGGTACGAACGGGCCTCACGCCAAAGCCCACCTTACGGCTCAGTCGGCTTTGAGCCGTCCCTGCTTGACCATTCGCGTGGCCAAAGCGACTTCGCCACTCACCAGCCGTTGCAGCGCAGCCCCACCCTCCCCCACCGGCTCGCTGCCCAGATCCCGGATCACGTTGGTGAACTCCGGCTGGGCCACCGATTTGGTCATCCATTCATGCAGGCTGGCAACGCTGGCGGAAGGCGTCGCCTTGGGCGCGAAGACCCCGACGAAGGTGGTCGCATCGAACCCCGGCAAGCCCAGCTGGGCCTGCGTCGGCACGCTCGCGAGCAGCCCGCCCGCCTGCGGTCCCAGCACCATCACCGCGCGGAGCGCGCCACCCTTGATGTGCGGGGTGGAACTGGTGATCTGGTCGATCACCGCGTCGATCTGGCCGCCCATCAGGTCCACCAGCGCCGGCCCCGATCCTTTGTAGGGCACCGCATTGACCTGGGCCTGGGCGGAATCCTCGAACTGGAGCAACGCCAGGTGGTTGGGAGAGCCCGGCCCCGCATGGCCGACCGTCACGCCCTGGCTCGTGGACTTCACCGCCTTGATGAAATCGGCCGCGGTCTTGAACCGTGGGTCGTTGGCACGCACGACCACGACGACCGGTGTGCGGCTGAGCACCGCCACCGGCACCAGGCTGTCGGCCTTGTAAGGCGTTTTGATGATCTCCGGAAGGGTGCCCAGTTGCCCCGGCGTTGCCACCAGCAAGGTGTGCCCATCGGCCTCGGCCCGCGCCACCGTGCTCGTGCCGACGGCACCCCCGCCGCCCGCGCGGTTGTCCACGATCACGGACTGCCCGACCCACTTGGTCAACGGCACGCCCAGCGAGCGCGCGACGATGTCCACATTCCCGCCGGGCGCGAAGGGCACCACCAGCGTGATCGGTTTCCAGGGAAAGCGGTTCTGGGCCCCGGACGGGACAGCCATGGAACATGCCGCGAGCGATGCGGCGCCTTGCAAGAAGCCTCTGCGGCTGGATGGTGGATTGAACATGCCATGTCTCCTTTTAGAAAAATCAGTCTTCCCAATAAAGCCGGGTCGGGTTGTCGACCAGCGCCTTGCGCCTGATTTCCTCGGGAAACCAGTGGGTGATGAGGCCTGCCAGTTCCGCGCTGGCGATGGACGTGGCGTCGATGCCAGGGTGCGGCCAGTCCGATCCCCAGACGATGCGGTGGGGATTGGCCTGCACCAGGCTGTGCGCCAGTGGCAGCACGGCAGGGTCCACGCCGGACGCCGCCGCAGAGATCCGGTAGGCGCCCGAGAACTTGACCCAGGCGCACCCTTCCCGCATCAGGCTCCGCAGGCTCCGGATGCCCCGGCTGTCGATGTCGCTGCAGTCCGAGGGATGGCCGAAGTGGTCCACCACCACGGTCATGCCGCTCTCGGCGAGGCCCTGGACGAGGCGGATGTCTTCATCGATGTCGACGAGCAACTGGATGTGCCAGCCCAGCCCTTTCACCCGATCGGCAATCGACTGCACGCTGGCGATGGAAACCCCCCCGCTGAACAGCGCATTGCATCTCGCGCCCCGAACGCCCAGCCGGTGAAGTTCCTCCATCTCGGTGTCCGGCGTGTCTTCGAAGATCACCGCCACGCCGCGCATGCTGCCCGCGGCGGCGTCGCCCAATGTCCGCTTCAAGAGCGAGTGGTCGCGCCCGTACACGCTGGGCTGCACCAGAACGCACCGGTCCATTCCCAAAGGGCGGTAGGCAGACCAGTACTGCTCGATCGTGGCGGATGGCGGGGTGTAGGCACGCTCGGCGATGAATGGAAATTCGCCGGGGGATCCGAAGACGTGCAGGTGCGTGTCGCACGCCCCTTGCGGAAAGACTCTTTCTGTTGCACCGGGCAGCGCCTGATGGGCTGCGCCGTGGCGGTTTGTGATGGGCATGGATTCCAGACGGTCGGGTTGAACTGCTGACCGGATTGTTTTTGCCGCAGTGGTGGTTAGTCAAATTCATTACCATCATCATCAAGATGAACCAGATTCAACCCACTACCCATCAGGACCGCGCGGTCGTCAACCTGCGCAAGATCGATCTCAACCTGCTGGTGATGTTCGAGGCGCTGGTGGAGGAGCGCAGCGTGGCCAAGGCAGCGGCCCGGATCAATCTGACCTCTTCCGCCGTCAGCCACGCACTGCGGCGCCTGCGCGAGCAGTTCAATGACCCGTTGATGCTGCGCACGGCAGAGGGCATGGTTCCCACCCCGGAGGCCGTTCGCCTGGCGACGCGTTTCCGCAAGGCTTTCAGCGAAATCGAGAACGCCATCGGCGTGGCCGGCTCGTTTGATCCCGCAACGGCGCGCAGAACGTTTCTTCTGCGCGTGTCCGACTACGTGGGGGTCCTCTTGCTACCGCGCCTGTGCACCGAGCTGCGTTCCGTGGCGCCCGGCATCAGCCTGTCGGTGCAGTCATTCGAGATGCGCCAGCCTTCGGACCGCGTCGAGTACGAAGGGGTGGAAATCAGGCTCTCGGTGTCGCGGGGGCACTCCGTTCTCTCGGCCTCGCGGCGCATCCTGGATGACCGCTGGATGGTGCTCATGAGAAAGGACCACCCTGCCGCCTCCACCCCGCTCACGCTGGAAAAGTACCTCGAACTGGGGCACCTCAAGGTGTCGGGGGTGGGCAGCAACATCCTGGACGAACTGCTGGCCGAACGCGGCCTGGCACGCCGGGTCATGGTGCAGGTGCCTACGTGGCAGGGCATGGTGCCGGTGATCGAATCCACCGATCTGATCGCAGCGATGCCGGCGCACTGGATGGACAGCGTGCTTTCCGGATCGAACTGCGTTGCCTTCCCCATGCCGTTGCCGGAACTGGCGCTGTCCATCGACGCCGTCTGGCATCCCCGCAACGACCACGATCCGGGGCACAAGTGGTTCAGGGAACTGATCCACCGGATCTTCCAGGACGCCCACCGCAAATCCCGCGTGCAGGACTGACGGCGCGCCGCGGCGCTCGGCAAAGCCCGTGCGTGGGTGAAGCGGCCGCACTGGCCCGGGGACGACTCCCGCTCCCAGGCCCTCGCCCGGGCTCTGGGGCCTGCCTTCAGCGCTTGATGCCGAAGGCGCCGAGCATCTGCTCGGTCTGCTTTTGCATCTGCTCCTGCATCTGCGTGAAGATGGCCTGCGACTGGTCCACGTAGCTGCCCATGATGCCCTTGAACATGGGCGACTGCAGGTTCATGAACTGCGACCACATTTCGGGCGTGATGCCCTTGGACTGCTCGGCCATCTTGGCCTGGATGTCGGTGAACACCTGCACGTTCTTTTCCAGGTAGGCGCCCATGAAGCCCTGCATGGCGTGGCCGTAGAAACGGATGATGTTGGCCAGCACGGCCTCGGTGAACATGGGCGCGCCGCCGGCTTCCTCTTCCAGAATGATCTGCAGCAGGATGCTGCGCGTGAGGTCTTCGCTGGTCTTGGCATCGCGCACCACGACCTGCTCGCCCGCCATCACGAGTTGCTTGACCTCGGCCAGGGTGATGTAGGTGGAGGTGGAGGTGTCGTACAGCCGGCGGTTGGGGTACTTCTTGATGATCCTCTGCTGTGCGGTCGAGGGGGTTGGGGGGGACGTGGTTTCTGGCACAGCGGGCTCCTGGGGTGCGGGGCACCCATGATTTTGATCGTTTGCAGTGCAACCGATTTTAGGGAGCGCAGCAGCGCGCCCTTTCGCAGGATTACCCTGATGCGGCTTTGCCGCCTTGATCCACGTCAATCCGAGGCGGCGCAGATCGCATAAGATTCGCCGCTGCACCGTTTGCACCCCATCCTTGGAGGCCCCGTGTCCCCCCTTCGCCCTGCTCTGTTAGCGGCCCTGCTCCTGACAGCACAGGCACACGCGCAAACCGACGAACAATGGCTCACGATCCAGGGCTTTCCGGAAGACAAGACGGGTGACTTGGTGCAGATCAACCCCACGCAGATTCCCTGGCAGAACCAGTTCACCATGGAAGTGCGCGTGTCGCGCAGCACCCAGCGCTCCAGCTACCGCAAGCACCCCTACCGCTCGTTCAAGGGCGTGGCCGTGATCGACTGCGGCACGCAAAAGGGGTGGTACCTGGCCCTGAACTACTACGCCGAGCCCGTGTGGCAGGGCCCCGTGACCGCGCGCGAGGAATTCAAGGAAGACGAGGCGCCGGTGTCCTTCGCCGGCATCCCCGGCGAGCCGGCGCGCAAGCTGATCACCGCCTCCTGCAAGAAGCGCTGAGCCGGCACGGCCAACCCCGCTCAGGCCAGCCCGAACGCCGTGCGCAGCGCCCGCGCCGCATCCGCATGCGCCTGGCGGGCTTCCGGGATCGCGCGGCCCATCTTGATGAACTCGTGCGTCACGCCTCGGTAGATCTCCAGATCGACCGCCACGCCGGCGGCGCGCAGCTTGTCGGCATACGCCACGCCTTCGTCCACCAGCGGATCGCATTCGGCCAGCCCGATCCAGGCCGGCGCCACGCCGTCAACGTCGGGCGCGTTCAGCGGGGCGAAGCGCCAGTCGTCGCGGTCCGCGGGCCCGCGCACGTAGTGGCCGAAGAACCAGGTGATCGCGGGCTCCTCCAGCACCAGGCCGTGGGCGAACGCAGCATGCGAGGGCGTGTCTTGGTGGGCTGTGCAGCCGGGGTAGAACAGCAACTGCAGCGCAAGCGGCAGGCCGGCATCGCGCGCCAGGATGGCATTGACGGCCGACAGCGTGCCGCCCGCGCTGTCGCCCCCGACGGCGATGCGCGCCGGGTCGGCGCCCAGTGCATGGGCCTGCGCCGCGAGCCAGGCCAGCGCATCCCACGCATCGTTGGAGGCCGTGGGAAACCGGTGCTCCGGCGCCAGCCGGTAGTCCAGCGACACCACCATGCAGCCCGCCAGGCGCGAAAGCTCCCGGCACAGCACGTCGTGCGTGGCCACGCTGCCGATGGTGAAACCGCCACCGTGCAGGTACAGCAGCACCGGCAGCGGCGCGCCGCGCGTGGGGGCGTACAGGCGGGCCGGCAAGGCATGGCCGTCACGGGCGGGGATGTGCAGGTCTTCCACGCGCTCGAGGGCGGCCTTGGGCACTTCGAGCACGCCGGCACCGGCTTCGTAGGCGGCGCGGGCCTCGGCGGGGGGCAGCGTGTGCAGGGGCGGCCGGCCGGCGCGCTCCATGCGGTCGATGACGCTGCGCATCTGCGGGGTGAGCCGGGCGGTAGATGGGGTGGAAGGTGTCACGGTCGCGGGCCACCCCGTGGGATGGCGGAAAAAGGGCCAAAAGGACAAGGGCCCGATCATCCCGCAACTCGGCCGTGGGCAGGCGGGGCCGGGTTATTCGCCCCGGCCGGCGTTCCCGCCCTCGCTCAACGGCAGCGCATCACCGGAACGTCACGCGCACTGGCGCCGCGCCCGGCAGCCCGTCGAACGTGGCGGTGACCTCCAGCCCCGGCCGCGGCGGCAGCAGCGCGGAGAACGACCCCAGGCTCACGAGATCGCCCGGCTGCAGGGTGATGTCCTCCTTGGCCAGCGCCTCGGCCAGCCAGACGACGGCGTTGAGCGGGTGGCCCAGGATGTCGCTGCCCCTGCCGCCGCCCAGCCGCGCGCCCTGGCCATCGGTGAGCGTCACCGCCATGTTCTGGAGCGCGTCCACCATCGCATAGCGCTCCGCGCGCAGACGCGGCACGGCAATGGGGGCGCCAGCCACGCCCAGCCGCGCCCCCACGTTGATGGCTGCCACGCCGGCCCCGTTGAGCTGGGGCGGCGCCTGCACCAGCAGGTCGGGCAGCTCGATGAAAGGGATGACCTGGTCGATGTGCTCCAGCACCTCCATCGGCGTGCGCGCATGGTTGATGGCGGCGCTCTTGACGCGCACCAGCATGTCGGCCTCGAACAGCGGGCGGGCGCCGAACGCCGCATCCACCACGGCGCCGTCGCGCAGCACCATGCCTTCGTACAGCTTGCCCCACACCGGCTTGTCGGTGCCGAAGCGCTTTTGCACTGCGGGGTTGGTCAGCCCCGCCTTGTAGCCCACCACCCGGCCCAGGCGGTGTGCCAGCAAGGCATTGAACTTGGCGCGCGTGCAGGCGGCATCGGCATCGCTCAGGGGCGGCAGGTTGGCGGCGGGCGTCCTGCCCGAGTAATGGGCGGCCAGTTCGGCCACCTGGACGTCGCTCAGGCATTCGGCCTGGGCGGTTGTCGCACAGGCGACCGCCAGCACGGCGGCGATGAGGGTTTGCTGCATGGCCATGGAAGGCTCCCGGTTGTAGATTGGCTGGCCGGCATGCTAACCACAACCGCGCCCTGGGCGCATCCTCGCAATCCACCATGGCCTTCATCTACTACGTCACCCAGATCCAGTTCGAATTCGGCGCCATCCAGCTCCTGAAACAGGAGTGCAACCGCGTGGGCATCACGCGCCCGCTCGTGGTGACCGACCCCGGCGTGAAAGCCGCCGGCGTGCTGCAGCAAGCGCTGGATGCACTGGCCGGCGTGCCCGTGGCCGTGTTCGACCAGACGCCTTCCAACCCCACCGAAGCGGCCGTGCGCGCCGCCGTGCAGGTGTACCGCGACCACGGTTGCGACGGCCTCATCGCGGTGGGCGGCGGCTCGGCCATCGACTGCGCCAAGGGCATCGCCATCGCGGCCACGCACGAAGGGCCGCTCACGCACTACGCCACCATCGAGGGCGGCTCGCCGCGCATCACCGAGCGCGCCGTGCCGTTGATTGCCGTGCCCACCACCGCCGGCACCGGCAGCGAGGTGGCGCGCGGCGCGATCATCATCGTGGACGACCACCGCAAGCTGGGCTTCCACTCGTGGCACCTGGTGCCCAAGACGGCCATCTGCGACCCGGGCCTGACCCTGGGCCTGCCGCCCGCGCTGACGGCCGCCACCGGCATGGACGCGATCGCGCACTGCATGGAGACCTTCATGTCCTCGGCCTTCAACCCACCGGCCGACGGCATCGCGCTGGAAGGCCTCACGCGCGGCTGGGCGCACATCGAACGCGCCACGCGCGACGGCAGCGACCGCGAGGCCCGCCTGAACATGATGAGCGCGAGCATGCAGGGCGCGATGGCGTTCCAGAAAGGGCTGGGCTGCGTGCATTCGCTGAGTCACAGCCTGGGCGGCGTGAACCCGCGGCTGCACCACGGCACGCTGAACGCGGTGTTCCTGCCCGCCGTGGTGCGCTTCAACGCGCAGGACCCCGCCGTGCAGAAAGACCGGCGCCTGGAACGCATGGCCCACGCCATGGGGCTGGCGTCCGCGGGCGACATCCCCGAGGCCATCCGTGACATGAGCGCGCGGCTGGGGCTGCCCACGGGCCTGGCCGCGATGGGCGTGACCGAGGCGCTGTTCGGCGACGTGATCGAAGGCGCCATGGCCGACCACTGCCACAAGACCAACCCGCGCGAGGCGAGCGTGGACGACTACCGGGCGATGCTCGCCGAATCGATGTGAGCGTTGCGGCCGCGGCGGCCCGCCCTCAAAGCGGCAGGACCGCCGCCGGGTCGGGCCGGCGCAGCCATTCGGCGAACTCGTCGGCCAGCTGGCGGCTGGCCGACGTGGCCGCGCTCCAGGCGCGCACACGGGCGGTCAGGTCGCTGCCGTAGTGCAGAAAATCGTTGCGGTCGGGCAGCTTGGCGTTCGGCAGCGTGCGCACCCAGTCGGGGTGCGGCGACAGCACTACCATGCGGTCCAGCGCGGGCGTGGCGCGGTGGCGCCAGCGCAGGCCCTTGTCCAGCCAGCCGGGCACCACGCTCTGCTGGAAGTGCGGGTACAGCACCAAGGCGCCAGGGGGGTCTGAACGTTTTTGGCCTCCAGCACAATCAACACTAGGGCATATTGCTATATTTT
>NZ_BAAJYS010000047.1:0-21260 GCF_057543315.1 Acidovorax sp. KPB24-07 | reverse complement strand
ACAGCTCCGAGGCGTAGAGGATGGCCAGCGACAGGTGTCCATCGGCCCGCTCCCTCGACTCCAGTACCCATTCGAATTGGGCCTCGCCTTCCGGCAGGGCGTGTGCGTGCGCCGTGACACCCGGAATCCGTTCGAGCGCGCGGTAGTCTTCGAAAACATGGTTGAAAAGCAGCTGGAACAGCGGGTTCTGCCCCGCGTTGCGTTGCGGCTTCAATGCCTCGACGAGTTGGTCGAAGGGCAGGTCCTGGTGGTCATGCGCCCCCAGCATGGATGCGCGGGCGCCCGCCAGAAGTTCCTCCAGCGCCATGCCAGCCTGCACACCATTGCGCAGCACAACGGTGTTGACCAATAGGCCGACCAGTCCTTGCGTTCCTGGACGGTGCCGGCCGGCCACGGGAATGCCGATGCGGATGTCCTCCATGCCCGTGTAGCGATACGCCAGCGCCTGCAGCGCTGCCAGCAGCACCGTGAACAGGCTGGTGCCGTGCGCCTGCGCCCGCTGGCGCAGGGTAGCCAGCAAATCCGCCGGCAGTGCCATCCCGTGGCGCGCCGCGCGATAGCGGCCTTGGGCATGGCGCGGGTGGTCGGTCTGCAGGGCCAGCACCGGGTGCACCTCGCCCAGCTGGCTACGCCACCAATCCAGCTGGCGCGCGCCCTCCCCTTCCTGCAGCCAGGCGCCATGCGAAACGGCATAGTCCGCATATTGGAGGCCATCGCTCGCAAGAAGGGGCAAGCCGCTGCCTGATAACGCGGCGGCACAGTGCGCCGCCAAGGCGTCCAGCAGCAATTGCATGGACGCCGCATCGGACACGATGTGGTGCATGACGAGCACAACGATCTGCGACGTGTCGGCCAGGCGAATCAGCGCCAGGCGCCACAGAGGGCCGCGCCCGAGATCGAAGGGCTCGGTCCTCCACTGCAATGCCAGTTCGTCGATGCGCAACCGTTGTTCGCCGCCGGGCAGCCCACTCAGGTCCGCCACGGAAACCACGGGTTGCAAGGCAGGCTGTATCCATTGCCGGGGCGTGCCATCGGCACCTGCGCGAAACACGGTGCGCAACGATTCGTGCCGTGTGGCCAGCGCCTCGGCGGCGGCTTGCAGCACCGCGGTCGGCAGGTGTGCGCCCTCCAGACGCACCGCCGCTGCGACGTGGTAGGCCGCGCTGCTCGGCGCCAGCTGCCACAGGAACCACTGGCGCGCCTGCGCGGCGGATAACGGCAGCCCCTGAAAGCGCTGCTCGGCAGGCAAAGGCGTGATGCGCAACGGCGGCACCGTTCCCGTCGCACTGCGCTGCCGCGCCTGAACCATGGCAGCGCAATCGGCCAATCGCGGTTGCTCGAAAAAATCGCGCAGCGTGAACTCGATGTCCCAGCGCGTGGCCACGCGCACCGCGGCCTGCACCGCCAGCAGGGAGTTGCCACCGGCGGCAAAAAAGTGCGTGCCCCGCTCGATGGGCCGGTCCTGCGGCCATTGCAGCAGTTCGCGCCATATCTCCGCCAGGGCCTGCTCGTGGTCGGAGAGCGGACCGCTGACTGCTTGAATCGGGGCCTTCCCCTCTACCAGGGCACCATGTTCCCAGACGGCATAGGCATCCAGCGTCTTGCCCTCCCAGCCCTTTCGGCAGGCCTGCCGCTGCAGCTTTCCGCTGGAGGTCTTGGGCAGTGTCCCAGGGTTGAGCAGCACGACCACCGACAGGCCCTGCCCGAACACTTCGCTGACGGCAGCCGAAAGCGCCTCGGCCAGTGCCGCCGCAGGTACGAGCTTTTGCAGGCTGCGCGAAACCTCCGCAGCCACGCCGATGCCCTCTCCGTCCGGTCCCGATACCGCGAAGGCGGCGACCCGGCCTTTGCGCACCGCATCCACACTGCCCTCGATGGTGCGTTCGATGTCCTGCGGATACAGGTTATGCCCACGCAGGATGATCAGGTCCTTGATGCGGCCGGTCACATACAGCTGCTGCCCATGCAAGAAGCCGAGATCGCCCGTGCGCAGCCAGCGGCGGCCCTCGCGTTCGACGAACGTGGCTGCCGTTTCTTGCGGCTTGCCCCAGTAGCCCGCACAGATGCTCGGCCCTGCGGCCCAGATCTCGCCGACCCGGCCCGGCGCTTTCTCGGCGAGCGTCGACGGATCGATGAGCATGACGGTGTGCCCCGGCACCGCCGTGCCGCAGGCCACCAGCGGCGAGCCTGCATGGCCCTCGCCTTCCAGGCGCGCCCCCACTCCCTGCGCGAGCTGCTCGCTGTCGAAATGGTGGGCCACCATGCCGGCATCGCGCTGGCTGCCCGTGACAAAGAGCGTTCCTTCGGCCAGGCCATAGCAGGCGTACACGGCCTGAGCGGAAAAGCCTGTGCAGGCAAAGCGCTCGCAGAACCCGAGTTCCGTGTCCGCACGCACCGGTTCGGCACCGGTGTAGGCCACCCGCCAGCACGACAGGTCCAGCCCATCCATCTGGGACGCGGACACACGCTCCGTGCACAGCCGGTAAGAAAAGTCGGGGCCGCCGCTCAGCGTGGCGCGGTGGCGCGAAATCAACTCCAGCCAGCGCACCGGACGCTCCAGGAAGTACCGAGGCGAAGTCAGCACCAAAGGCGCGCCGCTGTAGAGCGGCTGCAGCAGCCCGCCGATCAGGCCCATGTCGTGATAGAGCGGCGCCCACGACACGAACTTGTCCTGCGGACCGATTTCCATGCGCTCACGAATGGCGCACTCGTTGGCCATGAGATTGCCGTGCGTGACCATCACCCCCTTGGGCGCAGCAGTCGATCCCGAGGTGTATTGCAGGAAGGCCACGTCGTCATCGGACGGGGAAAACGGGCGCCAGTCCTCCGCCAATTCCAGAGCCACCGAGTCCACGGCGATCGTCCGGACCTGATCGAAACCCTCCTTGGCCGAAGCCATCAGCGCCAAAAGCGCCGAAGAGGTGAGCACACAGGCGGCCTGGGAATCGGTGGCAATGCCCGTGAGCCGGGCCAGGTGCTGGGGACGCAGGGATTCCGGCGGAAACACGGGCACGGCGATCACACCGGCGTAAAAGCAGGCCAGCATGCTCGCGGCGTAGTGTTCGTCGTTGTCGAGCATCACCAGGGCCCGATCACCCGGCGCGCATTGCTGCTGCAGCCGCGCCGCCAGGGACCGCGTGCGCCGCTCGAAGGCGCCGTAAGTGAAGGCCCTTTCCACCGGCTGACCGTCGGACTCGCCCGCGACGGTGAGCCACACCTCATCCGGCCGCGTCAGGGCCAGCGATTGCAGGTGCTCCACGAAATTCTTCGGTGCCGGGTCCATCCGGCCAGCCGATGCTGTCAAGCCTGTCATGTGTCCATTCCCATGGTTGATTGGCCCGTTTCGCGCCCTGGAGGGCGGCGGGCGGATGCGGTAGACCTCGGCCCACTAACCGGGAGCCGGCACCTTGCTGCGCCATGCCAGCGCCGCCATGTAGCCCGGCGGCGCAGAGAGCGCCATGGCCTCCAGCCCAGACCATTGCGGCACGGTGCTTTCCACTGACCACCGGCCTTCCCGGTCGGGATGAATGCCTACGCAGCGCAAGTGCTCGGCAATGCCCACGCCGATGGCCTTGAGCACCGCTTCCTTGCCCACCCAGCACTGGTACATGGCGTGCTGCGGATCGGTCGCCCAGGTCACCGCGACACGCTCCCGATCGGTCAGAACGGTCTGCGCCAGGGAGTCGATATCCAGCCCTTCGCGGCATTGCTCGATGTCGATGCCCACGGCACTGACGGCGCCAGGGTCCGCCACGGCGATCAGCGCATGGCCTCCGGAGTGCGACACGTTGAACAGCGGTACTTCGCCACCTTTTTCAATGAACGGCTTGCCATGGGCATCCTGCGCCAGCGGCACCTCGGCGGGTCCGCAGCCCAGGCGGCCGGCCAGCAAGCGCCGGGTGGCCGCGCGGGTCTCCGCAAAGCGCAGGCGATCCGCCGCCCGCAGGAACCGGCCGGCGCGTGCGCGCTCCGCCGGACTCAGGACGTCCAGATGCAGTGCTTCATCGCTTTCCAGATCGAAGTCGAGGCGGTAGCCCTCGATGCCCATCGGCATCGGCTCAGGCAAGCGCTGCAGCGGCATGCGCACCTCCCGCTGTGGTCTGCGCCAGGCGGCGCACGAGTGACTCCAGGAAGGGGCCTTCCTGTTGCCGCAGGAAAAAGTGCCCGCCTTCGAACCAGTCGAGCGTGCACGCCGCGCTCGACTCTGCCGACCATGCCTGCATGCTCGCTGGATCGATGCGGTCCTGCCGGCCTGCAAACACGTGCAATGGCACGGACAAGACACCCAGCTCGGTGTGGCGAAAGCTCTGGCACACCTGGTAGTCCGCCGCAAGCGCATCGAGCGTGAGGCGCATCAGTTCGGCGCTTTCGAAGACCTCCTCCGGTGTGCCGCCCTGCTCCCGCAAATCGGCGATCAGGGCGGCATCGTTGTCCTTGCCCGCGAACCGATTCGGGTCACGCATCGAGGGAGCCGAACTCCCCGACAGCAGCAGCGCCTGCGGCATCGGCCCACCCCGCTGTTTCTGGCGGCGCGCCATGCCATAGGCCAGCAGGGCGCCCATGCTGTGGCCGAACACCACATAGCGACCCTGCATCGCCTGTGACTGCTCGGAGCACAACTGCGACACCAGCGTATCGAAGTCTGGGACGAAGCCCTCGGCCAGGCGCGCACCGCGGCCCGGCAGCTCCACGGGAACGACCCGCAGCCACTGCGGCAGCAGTCGCCTCCACCGCAGATACATCGCGGCGCTGGCGCCCGCACAGGGCAGGCAGAGCAGATCGATGCGGGATTCGACGGGCATCAGCCGCCCACGGAAGAAGACACCGAAGCCGCCTGCCCCTCCATCCACTCGCGCAGCGACCGGGGGCGCATGTCCGTCCAGACCTGCTCGACATGGGCCAGCACGGCTTTCTTGTCGCCCTGCACGCCCGGCACGGCCGACCAGCCGCTCGGAATGGCCTTCCAGTGCGGCCAGATCGAATACTGGTCTTCGTCGTTGACCAGAACAATGAAGGTCTCGTCGTCGCGGTCGAGGCAGCTGGTTGACATGGATACGTCCTTGGGCAGTTGAGAAGGATGGCTGCACAGCGCAGTCCGACAAGGACGCGCCATGCGCTTCTGCTCAACTAGACGCAGCAGGGACGAATCTGTTCACGGGATAGTGCGCGACGCAGCGCATGCGGCGCACCCTCCCGACCCGCACGAATGCGCGCGACGAAAGGAATTCTGGCAGGGCAAGGGTGGCTGCACGACGCTGGCAGCCAGACAGACAGACAGACAGACAGACAGACAGGCAGGTCAGTCCTGCATCCTGGGCTGGACTTGCGCCAAAGCGTGCTCCTCCAGATCGCCCATGGGTGCCGTCAGGCCGGCCAGCAGCCAGAGCCGCGCCGCCTTGTCGTAGGCCTTGCGGTGCGCCTCGTCGGCCGCCAGCCAGTGCATCATCGCCTCGCGGGCAGCCGGGTCGAAATTCTCTCGGTCGTACTCGCGCTGCACCCAGTCCCACGCCACGGCCCAATGGGGGTCGGCTTGTGTCATGCCTCAAACTCGCTCGCGCCTCGGCGCATCGGTGAACCAACCGACCGGATGCGGATGCACCGGCCCTGGCTGACGGCCACCTTACCGCAAGTGGGCCTCGCCGGGCAAAACGCTTTTTCGGAAAGTACGGAGTTCGATGGCGCCGTGGCGAGCGGCTCAATCGTCCGTGAGCAGGTGGTGCAGGGCGGCAATGGCCTGGGTGGCCTCGGCGATCAGCCGGTTGACCAGCCCCAGCGCGCAGCCCAACGAAATGGCGATGTCGCGCTGCGTCATGCCATCGAGCCGGTACAGCTGGAATGCCACGCGGGTTCTCGTGGGCAGGTCCGCCAACGCCTTTTCGATCAGGCCCACCAGCTGCCGGTCGCGCATGAGGCGGTCGGGCGACCCGGGCCCGGCCACCTCCAGGGCTTCGACATCCATGCCGGAGGCAACGCAGTTGCGCTCCACGGCCTGCCGCCGGCAATGGTCGAGCGCCAGATTGCGCACCACCTGGCAGCAGTAGCCGATGGGCTGGTCGATCTTGCGTTCGCTCGCACCGCCGACGATGCGCAGATAGGCGTCCTGCACGATGTCATCCGCCAGATCCATCGTGCGAACGATCTTGTGCGCCACGCGCAAAAGCTGCGCCCGGTTGGCCACGAACACCTCTCCGAGCGATGGCCCGGACGAATGCAAAGACATGTACAGCACCTCCCAGTGAACTGAATAAATCGCCATGGTCCGCGGCGGCCGGCTGCCTTCGCCCCTGGCCCGGCAGGTCGCCCGCCTACAGCGCTCCCCGCTGCCATTCAGCGCCAAAAGAGCAAGCGGTTATTTCATGGACTATTTCATCGATCATCCATGAAATGTTAATGAGAATTATTATTAATTAGTGACAGAAAGAAACCGCGAATCCGCGGTGACCGACCTTACCCATGAAGACGTGCGAGCGCGGAAGATGAAGACAGGGGGATGGCGCCAACGCACGCGTCCTGCTGCATGGCCTCGGTCAGAAAATGCTGCGAACCGCAACAGCGGCGCGGGGATTGCCTCCGATCCCGGGCCCTCGGAAGGCGGGTGACGCCTTCCACAGAGCCAGGGCCGGGAGCGCTCATTTCAGATATTTGCTACTGAATTCATAGCAACAACGGCAAACAATCCGCCGGCATGAGCGGCTTTTGACTGCCATGACTGCCAATGGCAGCCAGCGGCCCTTCTCCGCCGCTCAGGCCTCCCCCTGCGCGCCCTCGCCGTCTCCTTCGTCGTCCGGGGCGGCACGCCGCTCGTGCACGGCCTTCACGGCCGGGCGCGCCAGCACCTCCACATAGAAGGCATCCGCGCCTTCCGCCGCCGCAGCGCCCACGCGATCGATCAGGTCGGCCAGCGGCACGGTTTCCGCGGAATCCTTCGTCAGGCCGAAGCGGCAGTCGAAGTCCCAGTAGTTCGATCCGGCGGGCAACTCGCGCTTGCGTTCGCGGCGCAGGTACTGGCGGATTTCATGCTTGACGGCATCCAGAACACGCTCGCGCTGCTTGTTGGGGGAAATGAGGGTGAAGTTTTTTCGCATGGGCGATGGTAGCCCCAGCGGGCCATCCGCCATGCCGCGGCACTGCATGGATTACGTGCAAAAAAACTTGAATCCGTTGCAGCCCCGGCCCCGTACCCCCACCACAGGAAGACGGCGGAGGCGATCCATGGCATGCAGTGCCGGGCATCGGCCGGCCCCGCTTTCCTGCCTCTCCGGCAACGGCTCCCTGCCGCTGGACCGACATGTGACCTTCGTGCTCCGCACACCACCAGGAACCACCATGATCGACATCCCTGCATCGCCCCTTGAAATCCTGCAACGCCGCTCCGACAAGCTCAAAGAGCGCCGCATGTTCTTTCGCAAGACCGGGGGCTTTGCCGCCGGCATGGCGGGAGGCGCCATCCTGACCGCGTGCGGCGGCGGGTCGGGCCCGGCCATCGGCGCCGACGCCCCCACCGACCCGGAGATTCTCAACTTCGCGCTGAACCTGGAATACCTGGAGGCGCAGTTCTACCTCTACGCCACGACCGGCGCCGGTTTGCCCGATGCGCAGACCACTGGCACAGGCACGCGCGGCACCGTGATCGGCGGCACCAAGGTGCCCTTCTCCGACCCGGTGGTGGCGGCCTACGCCAAGGAGATCGCCGCCGACGAACTGGCCCATGTGAACTTCCTGCGGGCCGCCCTGGGATCGTCCGCCGTCGCCATGCCGTCGATCGACGTGGGCGGCACCGACCCGAACGGTGCATTCTCCAAGGCGGCGCAGGCCTCGGGGCTGATCCCGGCCGGGACAGCCTTCAATCCCTACAAGGACGATCTGAGCTTTCTGCTGGGCGCCTTCATCTTCGAGGACGTGGGCGTCACGGCCTACAAGGGTGCCGCGCCGCTGATCCAGAACAAGACCTACCTGGAGGCCGCTGCCGGCATCCTGGCCGCCGAGGCCTACCACGCGGGCCTGGTGCGCACGGTGCTGTATTCGAAGGGCATCGATGCCCAGGCGGCGGCGGGCAAGATTTCCGACGCGCGCGACACCCTGGACAACTCCAAGGACCTGGACCAGGGCATCGCACCCGACGCCAGCGGGGCATCGAACATCGTTCCGCTGGACGCCAACGGCATCGCCTACAGCCGCTCTCCGGACGACGTGCTCAACATCGTCTATCTCACGCCCAACGCGGCCAGCCAGGGCGGGTTCTTCCCGGCCGGCGTGAATGGCAGCCTGCGGCTGAGCAGCGTGTACATGTAGCCGCCCGAAGGCACCGCCGCGGCGTCGTGCCGCCGTGGTCGCCGCCCACACCGCTCATCCTTGCAGGAGTCCCTGCCATGCCATTGCATTCCCATGATCCGGCAAGCCATGCCGAAGTGCCCGCGCATCACGCCCTGTCCTGGCGCCAATGGCTGGGGTTGGGCATCGTGGCCGCGGGCCTGGCCATCCTCTCGGCACAGGCCATGGGTGGCCTGGTCAGCGGAGACGACCGGCTGCGCGGCGCCCTGCTGGGCGGGCTGATGGCGGCTGCAGCAACGGCGCTGGGCACGCTGCCCGTGCTGCTGTCGCAGAAGTTCTCGCAACGCACGCACGACACCATGCTCGGCTTCGGCGCCGGTGTCATGCTCGCGGCCAGCGCGTTCTCCCTCGTCATTCCCGCCCTGGCCGCGGCGAAGTCCCAGGGCGCCGGGCCGTGGGGGGCGGGCGGCATCGTGGGCGCGGGCATCCTGGGCGGGGCCCTGTTGTTGCTGCTGATCGATCGCGCCGTGCCGCACGAGCATTTCGTGAAAGGGCTGGAAGGCCCGCAGGCCCGCGCCATCAAGCGCGCCTGGCTCTTCGTGCTCGCCATCACGCTGCACAACCTGCCCGAGGGCCTGGCCATCGGGGTCGCTTTCGCCGGCCCGGATGGCGTGGGGGCCAAGGCGCTGGCCGCGGGCATCTCCATCCAGGACGTTCCCGAGGGCATGGTGGTGGCGCTGGCCCTGCGCGGCGTGGGCTACGGCCGCTGGATGTCCGCGGGCCTGGGCGTGGTGTCCGGCCTGATCGAGCCGGTGGCGGCCGTCATGGGCGTGGCACTGATCGGCCTATCGGCCAGCCTGCTGCCCTGGGGGCTCGCCGCGGCCGCGGGCGCCATGCTGTACGTCATCAGCCACGAGATCATTCCGGAATCCCACCGCAAGGGGCATGAGGCTTTCGCCACGGGAGGGCTGATGCTGGGCTTCGTGGTGATGATGCTGCTCGACACCGCCCTGGGATGAACGGCCCATCCCGGCCTTGCAGCGCTTTCCATCGATGAATCGACCCTGATGTACTTATTGAATTTTCAGTAAATCCTGAAAACTCAGTAAACCTGAAGCACAATCGCGGCATGACACAGATCAAGCCGCTCCCCTCCCTGAATCGACAATTCGTGGCCCATTTCGGCGAAATGGGCAGCCGCTGGGGCATCAACCGCACCGTCGGGCAGATCTACGCCCTGCTCTACCTGTCGCCCCGCCCCGTCAATGCGGATGAAATCGCCGAGACGCTGGAGTTCTCGCGCTCGAACGTGAGCATGGGCCTGAAGGAACTGCAGGCCTGGCGGCTCGTCCAGTTGCGCCACCAGCCGGGTGACCGGCGCGAGTACTTCGAAGCGCCGCAGGACGTCTGGCAGATCTTCCGCACCCTGGCCGAAGAGCGCCGGCGCCGCGAGATCGAGCCCACGCTGTCCATGCTGCGCATGGCCCTGCTGGAAGAGCCCGCGTCCGAGGACGAACGCCACGCGCAGCAGCGCATGCAGGAAATGCACGACCTCATCGACCGCCTGATGACCTGGTTCGATGACGTGCAGCGCCTCGCACCCGAGACCGCGATGCAGCTCATGGGCATGGGCACTGCCGTCACGCGGGTGCTGGAGTTCAAGGACCGGCTCACCGGCAAGGGCGGCACCGGCAAGCAGGGCGGAAAGGACCGGTAGATCGCCATGGACACTTTCATGCTCTCGCGGATCCAGTTCGCGGCCAACATCAGCTTTCACATCCTGTTTCCCACCATCAACATCGCGCTGTGCTGGTTCCTGGTGTACTTCCGGCTGCGCCACCGGGCCGCCGCCGGCACCCCGGCCGCGCAGGGCTGGGAGCAGGCCTACTACTTCTGGACCAAGGTCTTCGCGCTGACCTTCGCCCTCGGCGTGGTGTCGGGGGTGACCATGAGCTTTCAGTTCGGCACCAACTGGCCCGGCTTCATGGAGCGCGCCGGCAACATCGCGGGCCCGCTGCTGGGCTACGAGGTGTTCACCGCGTTCTTCCTGGAAGCGACTTTCCTGGGCATCATGCTGTTCGGCCGCCAGCACGTGAGCGACCGCGTGCACCTGATCGCCACCCTGCTCGTGGCCGGGGGCACCACCCTGTCGGCCTTCTGGATCCTGAGCCTCAACTCCTGGATGCAGACGCCAGCGGGCTTCGAGATCATCGACGGCAAGTTCCACGCGGTGGACTGGCTGGCCATCGTCTTCAACCCCTCTTTCCCCTACCGCCTGGGCCACAAGCTGCTGGCGTCCACGCTGACCGCCGGTTTCCTGCTGGCCGGCGTGAGCGCCTGGCAGCTGATCCGCGGCACGGCCACGCTCGGCACGCCCCTGGCGCTGCGCGCCGCCCTCGTCGCGGTGGCCGTGGCCATCCCCGCACAGATCCTGATGGGCGACATGCATGGCCTCAACACCTTGCAGCACCAGCCCGCCAAGATCGCCGCGATCGAAGGCATCTGGCACACCGAAAAGGGCGCGCCGCTCACGCTGTTCGGCTGGCCCAACGAGAAGGAGGGCCGCACCGATTACGCCGTGCAGATCCCCAAGGCCGCCAGCCTGATCCTGGCGCACGACAGCGAGGCCGAGCTCAAGGGCCTCGACGCATTCCAAGGCGCGCATCCGCCCGTCGCACCCGTGTTCTGGAGCTTTCGGGTGATGGTGGGCATGGGCATGCTCATGCTGGCGGTGGCATGGTGGGGCGCTTTCGCGCTGTGGCGCCGCCGCAAGGAGGCCTCTGCCGTGGCTTCGCTCCCGCGCGCCCTGCTGTTCACCCTGGTGGCCATGACCTTCTCGGGCTGGGTGGCCACGCTGGCCGGCTGGTATGTGACCGAGATCGGACGCCAGCCCTACCTGGTGTACGGCCTGCTGCGCGCCGCCGACACGGTGGCGCAGCACCCACCCTCCACCGTGGCGATGTCGCTCGCCGCCTATCTGGCGGTGTATGCCACGCTGCTGGTGAGCTATGTCGCCGTCATCAAGTACATGGCCGAACACGCCGCCATGCCCACGCCGGCGGTCCGCCCGCCGGCGCCGCAAGCCGTTTGAGGTGCCCGCCATGGAAATGACCCTTGCCAATGTTCTGCCCCTCGCCTTCATGGCGGTCATGGGCCTGGCCCTGCTGGCGTACGTGGTGCTGGACGGCTACGACCTGGGGGTGGGCATGCTGCTGCCCTTCGCCACCGATGCCGAAAAAGACACCATGGTCTCCAGCATCGGACCGTTCTGGGATGCCAACGAAACCTGGCTGGTGCTGGGCGTTGGCGTGCTGCTGGTGTGCTTTCCGATGGCCCACGGCGTGGTGCTTTCAGCGCTCTATGCGCCGGCCACGGTGATGCTGCTGGGGCTCATCCTGCGCGGTGTGGCGTTCGACTTCCGGGTGAAGGCGCGCGATGCCCACAAGACCGCCTGGAACCGCACCTTCGCCGCCGGCTCGCTGGTGACCACGCTCGCGCAGGGCTGGATGCTGGGCGCCTATGTGACCGGCTTCGCAGGTGGCCTGTGGCCCACGCTGTTCGCCGCCGGCATTGCCGCCACGCTGCCCGCGGCTTACTGCATGCTGGGTGCCGGCTGGCTGCTCATGAAGACCGAAGGAGACCTGCAGCGCAAGGCGCTGGCGTGGGGCCGTGCCGTGCTGTGGCCCATGGCACTGGCCCTCGCCGCCATTTCGCTGGCGACGCCCCTGGTCAGCCACACGGTGTTCGAGAAGTGGTTCGCGCTGCCCCAGCTCTTCGTGTTGCTGCCGATTCCCCTGGCCTGCGCCGCGGCGCTGTTCGCCATCCACCACGTGCTGCACACCCCGCGCATCGTGAACGCGGGCTACGGCTGGATCGTGTTCGTCGCCACCGTCGCGGTGTTTCTTCTCGCGTTCTTCGGCCTGGCATACAGCCTTTACCCCTACATCGTCATCGACCGCATCACGGTGTGGCAGGCGGCGAGCGCGCCCGAGTCGCTTGTGGTCGTGGCGGTGGGCGTGGGCATCACCCTGCCAGCCATCGTCGCCTACACCATTTTCATGTACCGGGTGTTCTGGGGCAAGGCGAAAGCGCTGACGTACGGGCTTTGAGCGCGCTCGCCTGCGGCCCCGGCTTTCATTCGAAAAGGCAGCGGCGGCGTGTGCGCCTACATCGGGCAGGCCGATCTGGCAGGCAGTGGGAAGGACGATTGCATTACGATTCCTGCAACATGAGCAGCAGCGAAAAGCCCCCCGTACCCGGCCCGTGGCAAGCCTACGTGGCCGAAGGCGCCCCCAGCGAAGTGTCCGACCACAAGGACGACATCTTCTTTGCGGCCATCGAAACCACCCGCATGCCCATGCTGGTGACCGACCCCCGCCAGCCCGACAACCCCATCGTGTTCTGCAACCGGGCTTTCGTGGCGATGACGGGCTACTCCGTTCAGGAGATCATGGGGCACAACTGCCGATTTCTGCAGGGCCCGGCCACCGACCGCAACACCGTCGCCGCCATCCGCGAAGCCATCGAGCAACGGCGCGAGATTTCGCTGGAACTGCTGAACTACCGCAAGGACGGCTCCTCGTTCTGGAACGCCCTCTTCATCTCCCCGGTCTACAACAGCCGGCGCGAACTGGTTTATTTCTTCGCCTCGCAGCTGGACGTGAGCCGACGCCGCGATGCGGAGGAAGCCCTCTCGCAGGCGCAGAAGATGGAGGCACTGGGCCAACTCACCGGCGGCATCTCCCACGACTTCAACAACCTGCTCCAGGTGATGTCCGGGCACCTGGACGTCATGCGCGTCAAGAACCGCAACAACCGCCTGGGTCCGCAGGACATCGACCGCTCCATCGACAGCATCCGCAGTGCGGTGTCCAAGGCATCCACGCTGACCCAGCAGTTGCTGGCCTTCTCGCGCAAGCAAAAGCTCAAAGGGCGGGTGGTCAATCTCAACAGCCTCGCCCGGGGAATGGCCACCCTGGCCGAGCGCACGCTGGGCGATGCGATCGAGATGGAATACGTGCTCGGCGAAGACCTGCCGAACTGCGAGCTGGACACGACGCAGCTCGAAGTGGCCGTGCTCAATCTGCTGCTGAATTCCCGCGACGCCATGCCCAACGGGGGCCGCATCCGCGTGGAAACCCAGGCCATCCACCTGGATGCGCAGGACGGCAACAATTTCTCCGGACTGCAGTCAGGCCGCTACGCCACCATCTCCGTGACGGACACCGGCGCCGGCATCCCGCCCGAAGTGGTGTCGCGCGTGATGGACCCCTTCTTCACCACCAAGGAAGAAGGCAAGGGCACGGGCCTGGGCCTGTCGATGGTGTACGGCTTCGCCAAGCAGTCGGGCGGTGCCGTCACCATCTACTCGGAAGTGGGCCTGGGCACCACGGTCCGCATGTATTTCCCTGCAGTGCACGGCCGTCCCCACCCCGACCTGGCCGAATCGCTGGTCCCGAAGAATCGCGGAGGCAATGAAACCATCCTCGTGGTGGACGATCGGGTCGAGGTGGCCGAACTGGCCCAGGCCATGCTGGAAGGCCTGGGCTACACGGTGCACACGGCGCACAGCGCACATGCCGCGCTGAAACTGGTGCGGGCGATGCCACAGGACGCACTGCCGGATCTGCTCTTCACCGACGTGGTCATGCCCGGGGGATTGAACGGCTACGAACTCGCGCGCGAGATGCGCAAGACCGTGGCGGGCATCCACATCCTGCTCACCACGGGGTTCGACCGCGACATGGGCAGCCTGGCCAATGTCGCGCCGACGGAGTTCGAGATCCTGAAAAAACCCTACCGGCTGGCAGACCTGGCACGCAGCGTGCGCATGGTGCTGGACGGCGCCACCGGCACCCGGACCTGACCGCATGCACCCGGGCGCGCGATGCACTGAAATTTCGCGACGCCAGCAATCCAACGGCGACAGGCCTGCGTACAGGAAGCAGGCCGCACATTCCGATGCGGCACTCCAGGAGCCGCACATGCCGAAAAGCACCGCCAATGCCATTCGATGGGCCGAGCAGGGCATCGTGCCCGACCAGATGGTGCGCTACGGCATCCGCCGTCTTTTGAAAGAACGCCTGCAGGAAATGCGCAGCGGCGATGCCGCAGCCGCGGCAGAGCAGACGCAGGCGTTCGTGGACGCCATGCGCACGGCCGAACTGGCACCACTGCCTGACAAGGCCAACGAGCAGCATTACGAGGTGCCGGCCGAATTCTTCGGCGCGGTGCTCGGCCCGCATCGCAAGTACAGCAGCGGCTACTGGGGCGACGGAGCTGCCACCCTGGCGCAGGCAGAAGAAGCCGCGCTCCTTCGGACGTGCGAGCACGCCGGCCTGGCCGACGGGCAGCGCATTCTGGAGCTGGGCTGCGGCTGGGGGTCCCTCACGCTGTGGATGGCTCAGCGCTATCCCGCCAGCCGCATCACCTCGGTCTCCAATTCGCACTCGCAGCGCGCCTACATCAACGCCGAGGCGGCCAGGCGCGGTCTGTCCAACGTGCAGGTGATCACCTGCGATTTCAACCGCTTCGACATTGCGGACCGCTTCGACCGCATCGTTTCGGTGGAGATGTTCGAGCACCTGCGCAACTGGCCGCAGGCCTTTGCCAACGTGTCGCGCTGGCTCGCACCCGGGGGCCGTTTCTTCATGCATGTGTTCGCGCACCGCGAGGCACCCTATCCGTTTGAGGAACGCGACGCGAGCGACTGGATGAGCAAGCATTTCTTCTCCGGTGGCATGATGCCCAGCGACGATCTGGCCCTGCACTGCCAGGACGATCTGCAGTTGCGGCGGCGCTGGCGCTGGGATGGCACGCACTACGAACGCACGGCCCGCGCCTGGCTGGACAACATGGATCTGCAACACGACGCGCTCATGCCACTGTTCCGCCGAACCTACGGAGAAGACGCCCCGGCATGGTGGAGCCGGTGGCGCCTGTTCTTCCTGTCGGTGGAAGAACTCTTCGGCTTTCACGGTGGGCAGCAATGGTGGGTGAGCCACTACCTGTTCGACCGTCGCAACTGATCGGATGGGCATGAACGCATCAGCCATCACCACCTGGGCCTTGTTCGGCCTCGCCTGGGCCCTGTCCGCGTCCGTTGCCACGTGGGTGGTGAGCCTTGCCCGCAAGGACGCCAGCCTGGCCGATCGGGCCTGGCCCATACTCATCGCCGGCTGCGGCGCCGTGTATGGGACCTTGGCCCCGAGCCTTGGGGGCCGGGGCACCGCGTTGCTGCTGTTGTCGGGGATCTGGGGACTGCGGCTGTGCGTCTATATCACCGCACGCAATTGGGGGCACGGCGAAGACCACCGCTACCGCGCGATGCGCGAACGCAACCGCCCGAACTTCGCCTTTAAAAGCCTCTACCTCGTGTTCGGCCTGCAAGCCATGCTGGCCTGGATCGTCTCGGCGCCGTTGCTGGCAGGCCTGGCGGCATCGCCCCGCCCACTGGGCGCGATCGATGCGATTGGCATTGCCCTGGCCGGATTCGGCATCGTGTTCGAAGCGGTGGGCGATGCGCAGATGGCGCGCTTCAAATCCGATCCCGCCCATGCGGGGCAGGTCATGGACCGGGGACTGTGGCGGTTCACGCGCCACCCCAACTATTTCGGTGAGGCCTGCGTCTGGTGGGGCCTCTGGCTCGTGGCGCTCGCAGGTACGGGCTGGGCGGGCGTATGGACCATCGTGTCGCCCGCGCTCATGACGGTCCTGCTGCTGCGCGTGTCGGGCGTGGCACTGCTGGAAAAAGACATCGCCGAGCGCCGCCCGGCCTACCGCGAGTACATGCTGCGCACCAATGCCTTCATTCCGGGACCACCGCGCACCGGAGGCTCGCGATGACCGGCCGCCTGGCATCCCCCGGCCGGCAAACCGCCTGGTGCGTTGCCGCCGCCTTGCTGTGGACTGCTACGGCCATGCCTGCGGCCGCAGCGATGCCGGCGGCAAACGAGTGGAATTTCCAGGTGGCCCTGGATGGCACGCCGATCGGCGAACACCGCTTTCGACTGTCGGCGCCTGCGGCCCAGGAGCGCGTGCTGACCAGCGAAGCACGCTTTGCCGTCAAGCTGCTTGGCCTGGTCGTCTATCGCTACCGGCACGATGCCCGTGAACTCTGGCGCGATGGATGCCTTGAAGCCATCACCGCGGAGACGCAGGACGATGGCAAGGTCAACAAAGTGGACCTGCGCTTTCCCGCGCCGGGCAGCGCCACTCCGCCCGCCGAAGGCATGCCCGCGTGCACCTTGAGTTTTGCGTACTGGAACCCGGCCATCCTGAGCCAGACGCAGTTGCTCAATGCCCAGACGGGCAAGATCGATGCCGTGCAGGTGGTGCGGCAGGGCGAAGGCACCCTCGATGTGCGGGGCGAAACCGTGGCGGCGGTGCGCTGGCGAATCACCGGGTTGCCGCAGCCCATCGACCTCTGGTATGCCGCCGACGGCGCGTGGATCGGCCTCGACTCCACCGTGGGCAGCGGCCGCCGGCTCAGCTACCGATTGAAATAACCGACTCTCAGGAGAAAACCCATGATGATCCGCCCCTTTGCCGTCGCCTATGCCTCCACGGCCCTCGTCTTCCTGGCGCTCGACGCCGTGTGGCTCTCCACCATGGCCGACCGCCTTTACCGCCCCGCCATCGGGCACCTCATGCAGGACAAGTTTTCGGTGGCGCCCGCGGCGTTGTTCTACCTGATCTACGTCGCCGGCGTGGTCGTGATGGCGGTGTTGCCTGCGGTGGAGCAGCGCAGCTGGACATCGGCCCTGGGCATGGGCGCCCTGCTGGGGTTGATCGCCTATGCCACCTACGACCTGACCAACCAGGCCACCTTGAAAGACTGGCCGTGGAGCGTGACGATCGCCGACATGTGCTGGGGCGCTTTCGTCACGGGCGCAGCCGCCACGGCAGCCTGCCTGGCGACCCTGCGCTGGGGCGGCCCGCTGCGCTGATTGATGGCCGCCACGCGCCCTGGACAGGGCGCGATCCCGCTCACATGCCGACGAGCGCGCCGGCCCAGCGCGCGATGGCGCCATCGAAAACCACCCGACCTTCGATGCCCGCCAGGCAGATGCATTCGCCGCCCGGCTCCACCACCGGCTGATGGTGCACCTGCCCATCGGCGCCGTCGAAATCTCCCGGGCCGAACCGCGCGCGCCCATCGTGGAAGGCGCCATGCAACACCTGGGTCCATTCCACCTCGCTGTGCGTGTGCTGCGGCAAACGCTTGCCCGCACCGATCCGCAGGAGCAGCACGTTGGCCTGGGCATCGTCCGGCAGGATCACGCGGCTCCAGCGCACGCCGGGACCGAGCCAGCGCCAGGGCGAAACTTGGCAGGCATCAAGCGCATCGGGCCAGAAGGCCCCTTGCGGCCAGGATCCGGGGCGCGTCGATGGCCGGCGGCCAGCGCCATGACCAGGACGATGCGCTACGCCGTCGATCACCGCCAGGGTGCGCGCCAACGCATCGGGCTGCAACGTGGCCGGGGCGATGCCGTCCAGCATGGCACCGCCGACCATTTCGAGTGTGCACAAGCGCTCGCGGCAGTGCGCGCACATGGCCACATGCGCCTGGATCAGCAGCGAGGCGGCCGCGGGCAGGTGCCCGGCGGCCTGGGCCAGCAGCACGTCGTCGGCGGGATGGTGTTGGATCGTCATGGCTCAAGGTGGCCGAGCAAGCGGCGCAAATGGTTCATCGCTAGGCGGACCCGCGACTTCACGGTGCCCAGCGGAATGCCCAGATCCTGCGCGATCCGGGCGTGGGGATGCTCTTCGAAGAAAGACAGCTGCAGCACCTGCGCTTGGTCGGGCGACAACTGCTGCAGGGCACGCCTTACTTCGCTCTCTTGTTGGGCGGCGTAGCAATGTTCGTCGGGCGCAGGCGCCGTGTCGGGGATCTGTTCGCCCTGGCCCTCGTCCTGCTCTAGCGCCAGATTGGAGCGGCGCCGAAAATAATCCACCCGCAGGTTGCGCGCAATCGTGAAAACCCAGGTGGACACACCAGCGTGGGCCGGGTCGAACAGGTGCGCCTTGCGCCAGACGCTGACCAGCGCCTCCTGAGCGAGGTCTTCCGCCACGCTATCCGGGGTTCCGAGGCGCATGAGGTAGGCCTTCACGCGCGGGGCGAAGTGCTTGAACAGCGCCGCGAACGCCTGCCGGTCGCCCTGGGACGCCACCGCCTGGACCAGGGCGCTCAACGCGTCTCCCGTCGGATGGGCTCCATGGGTGGGTGGGTGGGTCACGATCGACAAATAAGGAGGCCAGGATTTTCGAGGCCTGGAAGGCCGCTCTGCGGGCTGGCGGACGGTGGTCATGCTGCTCATACGCAACACCCGGCGGATTAGATCACGTCCATCTGGTGGAATCCAAACGCGCAGCCACTGCGTATACCCACACAATACTCCGCGAGGAGACTTCGAGGATGGACGCAATGACAATCCATGCGGCGCACGCGCCCGCATCGCCTGCCAAGGCCGCCCCACCGGGACGGCCGCTGGATGTGGCCGTGATCGGCAGCGGCATTTCCGGCCTGTCGGCCGCGTGGCTGCTCGCCCAACGCCACCAGGTCACGTTGTTCGAGGCCGACCGCCGGCCCGGCGGCCACAGCCACACCGTGCACGTGCCCGGGCCGGGGGGCGAGATCGCCGTGGACACCGGGTTCATCGTCTACAACGAATCGGCCTATCCCAACCTGACGGCGCTGTTCGCGCACCTGCAGGTGGCCACGCTGGCCACCGACATGTCCTTCGGCGTGAGCCTGGATGGCGGCGCACTCGAGTACAGCGGCACGGGCTTTGGCGGCGTGTTCGCCCAGCGCAGCAATCTGCTGAGCCCGCGCTTCTGGTCGATGCTGCGCGATCTGGTGCGCTTTTACCGCCGGGCGCCCGCCGATGTCCGCCGACTGGGCGACCTCTCGCTCGATGCCTACCTCGACCAGCACGGCTATGGCCGGGCGTTCCGCGAGGACCACCTCTATCCCATGGCCGCCGCCATCTGGTCCACGCCCGCGGCGCGCATCGGCGAGTACCCCGTCCAGGCGTTCGTGCGCTTTTGCGAAAACCACCACCTGCTGAACCTCGGGCACCGCCCGGCCTGGCGCACCGTGCAAGGCGGCAGCCAGCGCTACGTGCAGAAGATCACGGAGGTTCTCGGGCACGGGCTGCGGCTGGACAGCGCGGCCATTGAAGTGCGGCGCACCACCGAGGGCGCCTACGTGCGCACGGGCGATGCGCAGGAATCGCGGCGCTTCGACCAGGTGGTCATCGCCACCCATGCCGACCAGGCCCTGCGCCTGCTGCCGGATGCGAGCCAGGCAGAGACCGACCTGCTCGGTGCTTTCGGCTACAGCCGCAACCGGGCCGTGCTGCACAACGACCCGGCCCTGATGCCCCGGCGCCGCGCGGTGTGGTCCAGCTGGAACTACGCCGCAGAGCGCGAACGCAGCGAGGCCCTGAGCGTGACCTACTGGATGAATCGCCTGCAGCACATTCCGGACGCCACCCCGCTGTTCCTCACGCTCAACCCCACGCAGGAGCCGCACCCCCGCCACCTGCTGCACACGCAGACCTACGAGCACCCGATCTTCAACGGCGCCGCCATGCAGGCCCAGCGATCGCTCTGGTCGCTGCAGGGCCAGCGACGCACCTGGTTCTGCGGCGCCTACTTCGGCTCCGGCTTCCACGAAGACGGGCTGCAGGCCGGCCTCGCCGTGGCGGAGGCCCTGGGCGGCGTGCGCCGGCCCTGGAACGTTGACAACGAATCCGGCCGCATCCACCTGTCCGCAGTCTCTGCAGGAACTGCAGCGCACCCAGGGGCCGAGCGGTGACCGGCCAGTCCGCGCTCTATACCGGCCGCGTGATGCACCAGCGGCTCAGCCCGGCGCGGCACCGGCTGCAGTACCGCGTCTTTTCGCTGCTGATCGATCTGGACGAACTGGCAGGGCTCGACCGCCGCCTGCGGTTGTTCTCCGTCAACCGCTTCAACCTGTTCAGCCTGCACGAGAAGGACTACGGCGGCGCCGAGGGCCTGCCGATGCGCCAGCATGTGGAGCAGCAACTGGCCCGGGCGGGGCTGGCGCCCGGCGGCCGCATCCAGCTGCTGACCATGCCGCGCATCCTGGGCTACGCCTTCAACCCGCTGACCGTGTACTTCTGCCACCGGCCCGACGGCGCGCTCCAGGCCCTGCTCTACGAGGTGAACAACACCTTCGGCGAGCGCCACAGCTACCTGATTGCCGTCCCCGAAGCCGAGCAGCACGCCACCCGCATCCGGCAGTCGTGCGACAAGGAATTCCATGTGTCGCCCTTTCTGGGGCTGTCGATGCGCTATGCCTTCGACATCTCCCTGCCCGCGGCGCAGCGCGACCACCTGGGCGTGGGCATCACGGCCAGCGATGCGAACGGACCCGTGCTGGTCGCGCGCTTCCATGCGCGCCGCCGGCCGCTCGACGACCGCGCCCTCGCCCGCACCTTCCTCACCCACCCGCTGCTCACGCTGAAAGTGATGGGCGCCATCCACTGGGAAGCATTGAAGCTCTGGATCAAAAGGGTGCCGCTGCACACCAAGCCGCCCGCGCCGGCCCTGCCCGTGACCATCATCAAAACCAAAGACCTATGACCCTCCCCACCCCCTCCACCGGACTTCCGACGGACGGCACGCATGCGGTCGCGTCGATGCCCCGCCGGGCCACCTGGCGGTCGCGGCCCCTGCAGCGCGTGCTGCGCCGCCTGCTGACCAACGTGCGCTGCGGCACCCTGACCGTGGAGCTTCCCGGCGGTGAACGCGCCGAAGGCCGCGGCACCGAGCCCGGGCCCCACGGCACCCTCGTGCTGCACCGCTGGCGCCCGCTGTGGCGCCTGGCGGTGGGCGGCGACCTGGGTCTGGCGGAGAGCTACCGCCAGGGTGAATGGTCCAGCCCCGACCTGGCCGCTCTGCTGGAGCTGGGCGTGCGCAACGAGGCCGGCTGGGGCCGCGCGCTGCAGGCCAGCCTGCCG
>NZ_BAAJYS010000046.1:0-21912 GCF_057543315.1 Acidovorax sp. KPB24-07 | reverse complement strand
CTGGCATCGGACGGTGGCGGGGCAGACGGCGCACCGTCGATCACCGGGGATGCGTCTCCACCGGGCTGGGCGATCGCGGGCGTGGCCGCCTGCGCGGCACGGCCCGCGTCCACGGCCTCATCGGCCTGCGCTGGCACCGGCACGGCCGGTGTGGGGGCGGCTTCCTGGTCGTCCTCATCGCCGTATTCCGTGTGGAACGATTGCGCATCCAGCCCCTGTTCGCACAGCCAGCGCACTAGCACCGCCACGCTGCCATGGGTCACGAAAACGCGTTCGGCCCCGGTGGCCCCGATCGCCCGCTGCAGGCCGGGCCAGTCCGCATGGTCCGACATCACGAACCCGCGGTCCACGCCCCGGCGGCGGCGCGTGCCGCGCAACTGCATCCAGCCGCTGGCGAATGCATCGGCATGGCGGGCGAAGCGGCGCATCCACGGCGTGCCCTGGGCGGACGGTGGGGCCAGAACCAGCGCGGTCTTGAGCATTTGGGCATCCACCCCCGGGTCGGTCACGCGAAAGGTGGGCGGCAGGTCCACGCCGGCCGCGCGGTACACGGCGTTGAGCGGCTCCACTGCGCCATGCACCACGATCGGCCCGATGCTGCGATCCACGCCGTGCAGGATGCGCTGCGCCTTGCCGAAGGCATAGCACAGCAGCACCGAAGGCCGGCCCTGCGCGGCATTGGCGCGCCACCAGGCATCGATGTCGGCGAACAGCACCGGCTGCGTGGGCCAGCGGTAGATGGGCAGGCCGAAAGTGGATTCGGTGATGAAGGTGTCGCAGCGCACCGGCTCGAACGGGGTGCAGGTGCCGTCGGCCTCGGTCTTGTAGTCGCCCGAGGCGACCCACACCCGCCCGCCGTGCTCCAGCCGCACCTGGGCGGAGCCGAGCACATGGCCGGCGGGGTGCAGCGACAGGCGCACGCCGTGGTGTTCGATGGCCTCGCCATAGGCCAGCGTCTGCAAGGCGATGTCGGCGCCCAGCCGGGCCCGCAGGACGCCCTCGCTGTCGGTATGGGCGAGGTAATGGGCGTGGCCCACGCGCGCATGGTCCGAATGGCCGTGCGTGATGACCGCCCGCTCCACCGGCCGCCAGGGGTCGATGTAGAAATCGCCCGCGGTGCAGTACAGGCCTTCGGGGCGCGCGACGATCAGATCGACGTCACCGCGCGCCATGTCCGGTGTCTTTCGCGAAAGGGGAGAAGCGCCTACGGGCGACCTGTCTGACCCCGTCGCCCAATGCGCCGTGCGTAGAAGGAAGTGCTGTGTGCGCTTGCATGCCGAATGCTATCGCCCACCCCTCTTTCGCCCGGGTGCGGAACGCCGCATGCCCGTGTCAGCCGGCGCCTACCGTGCTGACGGCGCGCCCCGGCCGCCCGCCCCGAGCCCGCCTGCACGGCCCTTTTTGCCTCATTCATCGCGGCCATGAAAAAAGCCGCCAGAGGGCGGCTTTGTCGCAGACGGCAGGCAGGCCGTCGTTCGGTCAGCGCTTTTGGCGGAACTTGCGCAGCGCAGCGATCTGCGCGGCCATCACGGCCAGTTCCGATTGCGCCTTGGCCAGGTCGAGTTCGCTCTTGGCGTTCTTGACGGCTTCTTCGGCCGCGGCCTTGGCCTGATTGGCCTTCTCGTCATCCAGGTCCTTGCCGCGCACCGCGGTATCGGACAGCACCGTCACGCGGTGGGGCTGCACTTCCAGAATGCCACCGGCCACGAAGACGAACTCTTCGCCGCCATCGGCCATCTCGATGCGCACCGAGCCGGGCTTGATGCGGGTGATCAGCGGGGTGTGGCGGGGGTAGATGCCCAGTTCACCGGCTTCGCCGGGCAGAGCGACGAACCGCGCTTCGCCGGAGAAGATGGACTCTTCGGCGCTGACGACATCGACGTGAATGGTGTTCATGGGGTTCCTTCCAAAAGTCGGGAAAGCTGGAGATCGGCAGTCTGTCCGGTCAGCGCGCCGCAGGTGCCTGGAAGCACCCGCACGGCACGCTCACCCATGGCAGGCCGCCGATCGCGCCGCCTTACGCGACCTTCTTGGCCTTTTCGAAGGCTTCGTCGATCGTGCCGACCATGTAGAACGCCTGCTCGGGCAGGTGATCGCACTCGCCGGCCACGATCATCTTGAAACCACGGATGGTTTCGGACAGGGGCACGTACTTGCCGGGCGAGCCCGTGAACACTTCGGCCACGTGGAACGGCTGCGACAGGAAACGCTGGATCTTCCGGGCGCGGGCCACGGCCAGCTTGTCCTCGGGAGCCAGTTCGTCCATGCCCAGAATGGCGATGATGTCGCGCAGTTCCTTGTAGCGCTGCAGCGTGCCTTGCACACCGCGGGCCACCGCATAGTGCTCTTCGCCCACGACTTGCGGGTCGAGCTGGCGGCTGGTGGAGTCCAGCGGGTCCACGGCAGGGTAGATCCCCAAGGAAGCGATGTCACGCGACAGCACCACGGTGGAGTCCAAGTGGGCGAACGTCGTGGCGGGCGATGGGTCGGTCAAGTCATCCGCTGGCACGTACACGGCCTGGATGGAGGTGATCGAGCCCACTTTGGTGGACGTGATGCGCTCTTGCAGGCGGCCCATTTCTTCGGCCAGCGTGGGCTGGTAGCCCACGGCGGAAGGCATGCGGCCCAGCAGTGCGGACACTTCGGTACCGGCCAGCGTGTAGCGGTAGATGTTGTCCACGAAGAACAGCACGTCGCGGCCTTCGTCGCGGAACGACTCGGCGATCGTCAGACCGGTCAGCGCGACACGCAGGCGGTTGCCTGGGGGCTCGTTCATCTGGCCGTAGACCATGGCCACCTTGGACTCTTCGAGCTTCTCGAGATTCACCACGCCGGAATCGGCCATCTCGTGATAGAAGTCGTTCCCTTCACGGGTCCGCTCGCCCACCCCTGCGAACACCGACAGACCGCTGTGGGCCTTGGCGATGTTGTTGATGAGTTCCATCATGTTCACGGTCTTGCCCACGCCGGCGCCGCCGAACAGGCCCACCTTGCCGCCCTTGGCGAACGGGCACACCAGGTCGATCACCTTGATGCCGGTTTCCAGCAGCTCCTGCGAAGGCGACAGTTCGTCGTACGCGGGAGCCTTGCGGTGGATGGAGGCCGTGAGGTCCTGGCTGACCGGACCGCGCTCGTCGATGGGCGCGCCCAGCACGTCCATGATGCGGCCCAGGGTCGCCTTGCCCACGGGCACGGTGATGGGGTTGCCGGTGTTGGTCACCAAGATGCCGCGGCGCAGGCCATCGGACGAGCCCAGGGCGATGGTGCGCACAATGCCGTCGCCCAGCTGCTGCTGCACTTCCAGCGTCAGGGTGGAACCGTCGAGCTTCAGGGCGTCGTAAATCTTGGGCATCTGGTCGCGCGGGAACTCCACGTCCACCACGGCGCCGATACATTGAACAATCTTGCCTTGCACTTGAGCCATTTTTTGCTCCAAATAAATGTGGGTTGAGCTGTCTGTTTACACAGCAGCAGCGCCGGACACGATTTCCGAAAGCTCTTTCGTGATCGCTGCCTGGCGCGTTTTTGTTGTAGACCAGCTTCAACTCGCCGATGACGCTGCCTGCGTTGTCGGTGGCAGCCTTCATGGCCACCATGCGCGCGGACTGCTCGGAGGCCATGTTTTCTGCCACGGCCTGGTAGATCAGGGATTCGACATAGCGCAGCAGCAGCTCGTCGATGACGCTCTGCGCATCGGGCTCATAGATGTAGTCCCAGCCGTGCTCCGTCTTCTCCGCTTCCATCTGCGAGGAAGACAGGGGGAGCAGACGCTCCACCACCGACTCCTGCCGCATGGTGTTGATGAACTTGGTGTACCCCAGGTACACCGCGTTGATCTTGCCTTCGGCATAAGCGTCGAGCAGCACCTTCACGGGGCCGATCAGCTTGTCCAGATGCGGGGTGTCGCCCAGACCGGTGACATGCGAAACCACCTTGGCACCGACGCGGTTCAGGAAACCCAGGCCCTTGTTGCCAATGGCCACGGCCTCGGTGGACACGCCAGCAGACTGCAACTCGCGCAGCTTGGTGGTCACGGCACGCAACACGTTGGTGTTCATGCCGCCACACAGGCCCTTGTCGGTCGTCACCACGATGACACCGGCCACCTTGGCATCGTTTTCCTTCATGAAAGGATGAACGTACTCCGGATTGGCCTTGCCGAGGTTGGCGGCGATGTTGCGGATCTTCTCGCTGTAAGGACGGGCCGAGCGCATCCGCTCTTGCGCCTTGCGCATCTTGGACGCGGCCACCATTTCCATGGCCTTGGTGATCTTCTTGGTGTTTTCCACCGATTTGATCTTGCCGCGTATTTCCTTGCCTGCTGCCATGATGATTCCTCGTTCGGTTTAGGCGAACGACTTCTTGAACGCGCCGATGGCGGCGGTCAATTCGGCTTCAGCGTCCTTGTCCATGGCCTTCGCCTGTTCCAGCTTGGCCAGCAGAGGGCCGTGGCTGGACTTCAGGAACTGGTGCAGGCCGTGTTCGAACTCGAGCACCTTCTTGACTTCGATGTCGTCCATGAAGCCCTTGTTCACCGCGAACAGCGTCGCACCCATCAACGAGATGGGCAGCGGGCTGTACTGGGCTTGCTTGAGCAGTTCGGTCACGCGGGCACCGCGGTCCAGCTGCTTGCGGGTGGCTTCGTCCAGGTCGGAAGCGAACTGCGCGAACGCAGCCAGTTCCCGGTACTGGGCCAGGTCGGTACGGATACCGCCGGACAGGCTCTTGATGATCTTGGTCTGGGCCGCACCACCGACGCGCGACACGGAAATACCGGCGTTGATAGCGGGGCGGATACCGGCGTTGAACAGGCTGGTTTCCAGGAAGATCTGGCCGTCCGTGATCGAGATCACGTTGGTCGGAACGAAGGCGGACACGTCGCCGGCCTGCGTTTCGATGATCGGCAGTGCGGTCAGCGAACCGGTCTTGCCCTTGACTTCACCCTTGGTGAAGGCTTCGACGTAGTCGGCGTTCACGCGGGCGGCACGCTCCAGCAGGCGGCTGTGGAGATAGAACACGTCGCCGGGGTAGGCTTCGCGGCCTGGCGGGCGGCGCAGGAGCAGCGAAACCTGGCGGTAGGCCACGGCTTGCTTGGACAGGTCGTCATAGACGATCAGCGCGTCTTCGCCGCGGTCGCGGAAGTACTCGCCCATCGTGCAGCCGGAGTAGGCCGACACGTATTGCATGGCGGCGGACTCGGAAGCCGAAGCGGCCACCACGATCGTGTATTCCATCGCGCCGGCCTGCTCCAGCGAGCGCACGACGTTCTTGATGGACGATGCCTTCTGGCCAATGGCGACGTAGATACACGTCACGCCCTGGCCCTTCTGGGCAATGATGGCGTCGATGGCGACGGCCGTCTTGCCGGTCTGGCGGTCACCGATGATCAGCTCGCGCTGGCCACGGCCCACGGGCACCATGGAGTCGATGGACTTCAGGCCGGTCTGCAGGGGCTGGTCCACCGATTTACGGGCGATCACGCCCGGAGCGACCTTTTCGATCACGTCGGTGAGCTTGGCGTTGATGGGACCCTTGCCGTCGATCGGCTGGCCCAGCGCGTTCACCACGCGGCCCACGAGTTCGGGGCCCACGGGCACTTCCAGAATGCGGCCCGTGCACTTGACGGTGTCGCCTTCGGAGATGTGCTCGTACTCGCCCAGAATCACGGCACCGACGGAGTCGCGCTCGAGGTTCAGCGCCAGGCCGTAGGAAGGCGCACCGTCCTTGTTGGCGGGGAACTCCAGCATTTCGCCCTGCATCACGTCGGACAGGCCGTGCACGCGCACGATACCGTCGGACACGGACACCACGGTGCCCTGGTTGCGGATGTCGCTGCTGGCTGCCAGACCTTCGATGCGGCTCTTGATCAGTTCAGAAATTTCTGCGGGATTGAGTTGCATGACTCTTTCCTTCTTTCTTTGGTTAGCCGAGACCTCAAGCCGCTTACGCAGTGAGGGCCGCTTTCATTTGTTCCAGACGGGCTTTGACGGAGGTGTCGAGCACCTCGTCTCCCACGACTACGCGAACGCCGCCGATCAGGGATTCGTCCACCTGTACCGAGACATTCAGCTTGCGGCCGAAGCGCTTTTCAAGCACCGCGTCCAGGCCGGCCAACGCGGCGGCGTCCAGCGCAAAAGCACTGAATACCACGGCATCGGAAGAGCCGTTGCGCCGATTCACCAGCGCGCGGAACTGGGCCGCCACCTCGGGAAGCGCGTCCACACGGCCGTTCTCGATGATGACACGCAGGAAGTTGCGGGCTGCCTCGGGCAGCGCGCCACGAACCACGCCCGTGATGACGTCGAACACCTGTTCGGAGGTCACCTTGGGGTTGTCCGCCAGTTGGCGCAGCTGAGGATTGGCGGCAATCGCCGCCACTTCTTCCACCCAGGCCACGGTGCCGTTCAGGTCGGCACCCGGCTGGGACGTGCTGGCCTTGAACAGGGCTTCCGCGTAAGGGCGGGCAATGGTGGCGAGTTCTGCCATGTGCGCGCTCCTTACAGCTCGGTCTTCAGGCGGTTCAGCAGGTCGGCGTGGACGCCAGCATTGACTTCCTTGCGGAGAATCTGCTCGGCGCCCTTGACGGCCAGCGCAGCGACCTGCTCGCGCAGGGCTTCACGGGCCTGGATCGACTGCTGCTCGGCATCTGCGCGGGCAGCGGCGACGATCTTGTTGCCTTCCTCGGTCGCACGGGCCTTGGCCTCGTCGATGATGGCCTGAGCGCGGCGCTCGGCGTCCGCAATACGCGATGCCGTTTCGTTGCGCGTCTGGGCCAGTTCCTTCTCGACGCGCTGGTTCACAGCGGTCAATTCGGATTTGGCACGGTCGGCGGCAGCGAGGCCATCGGCGATTTTCTGGGCTCGCTCGTCCAGTGCCTTCGCGATCGGGGGCCACACGAACTTCATCGTGAACAGCACCAGGATCAGAAAGACGATGGCCTGAACGAACAGGGTCGCGTTGATACTCACGGCAACACCTTTCTAGTTGGGCGTTGAACGGAGCTTAGGCCAGGACGAAGGGGTTGGCGAAAGCGAACAGCAGAGCGATGGCCACGCCGATCAGGAAGGCGGCGTCGATCAGACCGGCCAAGATGAACATCTTGGTTTGCAGTTCATTGATCAGCTCAGGCTGGCGAGCGGACGCTTCGAGGTACTTGCCACCCATCAGTGCGATGCCGATCGAAGCGCCGATAGCGCCGAGACCCACGATCAGACCACAAGCCAGAGCGACGAGACCGAGAACGTTTTCCATGATGACTCCTAGGATGAAAAGAAAGGAAGGTTGAAAAAGAAAGGGAAAGGATCAGTGAGCTTCATGCGCCTGGCCGAGATAGATCAGCGCAAGCATCATGAAAATGAAGGCCTGCAGGGTGATCACCAGGATGTGGAAGATCGCCCAGATCGAGCCTGCAATGATGTGCCCCAGAGGGAGCAACACACCGGAAAGCGACATGGCAGCAGCACCGCCCATTAGGGCAATCAGCATGAACACCAACTCACCAGCGTACATGTTGCCGAACAGCCGCATGCCATGCGACACGGTCTTGGCAATGTATTCAATGATCTGCATGAGCAGATTGACCACGCCCAGGATCAGGGCGAAGACGGGATTCTTGCTGGTGCCGAACGGCGCGGTGACCAGCTCATGCGCCCAGCCGCCCATGCCCTTGATCTTCACGCTGTAGTACAGGCAAAGCACCAGCACTGCGAACGACAGACCGAGGGTGGTGGAGAGATCGGCGGTGGGCACCACGCGCAGGTAGGCATGGTGCGGATCATGGCCGGCGGCACCGTAGATCTGGGCCCAGATCGCGGGCAGCAGATCGACCGGCAGCATGTCCATGGCATTCATCAGGAAGATCCAGACGAACACGGTCAGCGCCAGGGGAGCGATGAACTTGCGGCTTTCGGCGTTGTGGATGTTGGCCTTGGCCTGGTTGTCCACCATCTCGACCAGGATCTCCACTGCAGCCTGGAAGCGACCCGGCACGCCGGAGGTGGCCGTGCGGGCGGCACGCCAGAAGACAAAAAGTGCGATGAAACCGAGAACCAAACCCACGATCACGGAATCGAAGTTCACCACGGAGAAATCGACAATGGACTTCTGCTTGATGTTCTGGAGATGCTGCAAGTGGTGAACGATGTATTCACTGGCAGTCGGTGCATGCGCTTCTGCGGCCATCGGACAACTCTTCTATCAATATCAATCGGTTTTTCGGACACCGGGCCGCACCATGAGGGCGATCCAGTACGTTTTCATCGTCACTACCATGCCGGCCAGCAATGCCAGCCAACTCAGCCCCGGAACCAGCCGGGGCGCCGCCGCCAGCATGGCAACGGTCATTGCAATCTTGACCAACTCCCACCCGAACAGGCCAGCCATCGCACCTCCCGCGGAAATTTGATGCCGGGCCATGCCCCGCGCGAACAAGGCCGCGGGAATCACCACCGCCAGTGCGCCATACCCCGTGGACCAAGCCACAGTGGGCTTGCCGGAAACCAGCCATGCCACCAGGGCAGCCAGTGCTCCGAAGAACGCCTGACCCCAGACGATTCGCCACACGGAGATCCGCGGATGCCGGAGGCGCCACTGCGCAGCCTCTTCGGCTGACAGGGGCTTGAAGTCGGAATCTTCAGCCTCAGTTTCGTGGTCGGGAGCGTTTGTTTTCATTGAGGAATGACGCCCACTTTACAGACCGAAACTTTCACAAAGCCCCTGATTATAAGTAAAAACCACTTTCATCCGGCAATGACCTCTCAGGCCGGTATGAAAGTGTGCGCACGCGCGCTCCGTTGTGGTGACCGGCCAACGTGAACCGCCCTATCGCGGTGCAGACTTCGGCCGAAAGATTGCCGGCCCCGAACCCGTTCAAAATGGCACAAAGCCCGCCGTTTATAGACCATCGCCATGACACAGCCCCCTTCCGTGCTCCCATCAGACGTCCCGTCCGCGACCGATCCCCGCAAGGATTCGCTCATCGAGTACCCCTCGTCGTTCCCCATCAAGGTCATGGGCCAGAAAGTGGATGGATTCGTCCACGCGGTGACGGAACTGGCGCACCGCTTCGACCCGACCTTCGACGCGTCGACCATCGAACTGCGCGACAGCCGCGCCGGCAACTACCTAGGCGTCACCATCACGATCACAGCCACCAGCCGCGAACAACTCGATGACCTGTACCGGGCGCTGTCCTCGCATCCGATGGTCAAGGTGGTGCTCTAAATCCCATGGAGATTCGCCACCTGGGCCTCGTGGACTATCGGGAGACGCTGCAGGGCATGCAGGCTTTCACGCAGGAGCGTACGTCCCAGACTCCCGATGCGCTGTGGATCTGCCAGCACCCGCCCCTCTACACGCAGGGGCTGGCCGGCAAGGCCGACCATGTGCTGGCCTCTGGCGACATTCCCATCGTCGCCACCAATCGGGGCGGGCAGGTGACTTTCCATGGCCCGGGGCAGGTCGTGGCCTATCCGTTGCTGGATCTGCAGCGCGCCGGTTATTTCGTCAAGGAATACGTCTACCGCATCGAGGAAGCGGTGATCCGGACGCTGGCCCATTTCGGCATCACCGGGCACCGCGTGGGCGGGGCCCCGGGCATCTACGTGCGCCTGGATGACCCGGGAGGCCATGCCCAACTGCCACAGCGGCCACGCAAGGCCGAGGGTCTGCCAGCCACGCAAGCCCATGACGCCCCTGACTTCACCGGGCTGGGCAAGATTGCCGCATTGGGCATCAAGGTGTCGCGCCATTGCACCTACCACGGCGTGGCACTCAACGTGGACATGGACCTGGAACCCTTCTCGCGCATCAACCCTTGTGGCTACGCAGGGTTGCAAACGGTGGACCTTTCTACAATCGGGGTCCACACCACCTGGGAAGAAGCCGCCGAAGTGCTGAGCCAGCAGCTCGCCATTCGCCTGGCCCCCTGACCACTACCCTGCCATGAGCACTCCTGAAGTCGTGCGCGAAGCGCAAACCACCGCTGCCTACAACCCGCTGGCCAAGCAGAAGGCAGCCGCCAAGCTGTCGCGCATTCCGATCAAGGTCGAGCAAGGCGAAGTGCTCAAGAAGCCCGAGTGGATCCGGGTGAAGGCGGGCAGCCCCACCACGCGCTTCTACGAGATCAAGGACATCCTGCGCGAGAACAAGCTGCACACGGTGTGCGAGGAAGCCAGTTGCCCCAACATTGGCGAATGCTTCGGCAAGGGAACGGCCACGTTCATGATCATGGGCGACAAGTGCACGCGCCGCTGCCCGTTCTGCGACGTGGGGCATGGCCGGCCCGACCCGCTGGACAAGGACGAGCCGCTGAACCTGGCCAAGACCATCGCACAGCTGCGGCTGAAGTACGTTGTGATCACCAGTGTGGACCGCGACGATCTGCGCGATGGCGGCAGCGGGCACTTCGTGGAGTGCATCCAGCACATCCGCACGCTCTCCCCCAACACCCAGATCGAGATCCTCGTGCCAGACTTCCGCGGACGGGATGACCGCGCGCTGGAGATCCTCAAGGCCGCGCCACCCGACGTGATGAACCACAACCTGGAGACGGCGCCACGCCTGTACAAGGAAGCCCGGCCCGGCAGCGACTACCAGTTCAGCCTGAACCTGCTCAAGAAATTCAAGGCACTGCACCCTGGTGTTCCGACCAAGAGCGGCATCATGGTGGGCCTGGGCGAGACGGACGAGGAGATCCTCCAGGTCATGGCCGACATGCGCGCGCATGACATCGACATGCTGACCATCGGCCAGTACCTCTCGCCCTCCAACAGCCATCTGCCGGTGCGCCGCTATGTGCACCCGGACACGTTCAAGATGTTTGAGGAAAAGGCCTACGAAATGGGTTTCAGCCACGCGGCGGTGGGTGCGATGGTTCGCTCCAGCTACCACGCAGACCAGCAGGCGCACGCGGCCGGCGTGTAGCCCGGGCCGGGTTGCCGCAGGGAAGAACGGTAGGCCCCTCCCGGTCGAACCCTGCAAATCAGGACGTTGCGGGCGGTTCTGTGGTCGATGCACTGACGGTGAAGCCGATGCGCGTGACCTGCGCCGTGCAGCTGGCAAAGGTTTTTCCGCCGTGCATTCGCGCAATGGCGTCCACGATGGCCAATCCCAGGCCGTGATGCTGGTCCGAACCATCGCGTGCCGATGCTGCCCGGAAAAAGCGTTCGAACAGCCTGCTGAGCGCCTCTGGCGCAATACCAAGTCCCTGATTTTCAACGGCGATCTCCGCGCCGTCGCGCCATGGTCGGATGGCCACAACAATGGTGGAGTCCTTCGCCGCATAGCGGATGGCATTGCCCAACAGGTTGGACAGGGCACGGCGCACCAGCGGCACGTCCACCGCGGCGGTGGCGTCGCCCACAACAGTGGCCCGCAATCCAGCCTCCTCCAGCGAGGCTTCATGGAACTCCAGCACGGCGCAGGCTTGCTCTGCAAGGCGGGCCGGCTGCCGTGAGCGCAAGGACTCTCCACGATCGGCCCGCGACAGAAACAACATGTCGGCCACGATGCCCGAGAGCCGCCGGATCTCTTCCAGGTTCGACACCAACAGCGACTGCATGTCCTGGGCGGAGCGGGGGCGGGCCAGCTCGACCTCCGCCGAGGCAATGAGGTTCGCCAGGGGCGTGCGCAACTCGTGGGCCACATCGGCATTGAAGGCCTTGGACTGCGAATAGGCCTGTTCGACCCGGGCCATGAGCGCATTGAATTGCGCGATCCAGGGGCGAAGCTCCTGGGCAAATTCGAGGGGATCGATGGGTGCACTGGCAGCGTCCGGCGTGATGCGGGCGGTTCGCTCTGCCAACTTGTGCAGCGGCCGAAGGCCATGGCGCACGAGCAGCATCCCCGTCAGCGAGACCAGCAGCGTGCCCAGCACCACGGCCAAGGCCAGCGTCCCGCCCAGCCGGCGCAGAAGGCGCGCGTCCTGCGTGGTGTCGATGCCAATGCGCACGTTGAAGGGGGAGCCGCTGTCGTGCGGTGCCACCCGGTGATCGGCCCAGACCCATTCGCCCGAAGTGGCCGGGGTAGAACTGAACAACTGCGCGCCATCGCGGCCGATGGACACGCTCACGTTGCCATGGGAGGAAAAATAATCTTCCAGCTTGTGCTGCAAGGACAGCACCCCGCCCCCTTGGCTGCGCTCGTTCAGCAGATGGGATACCAGTCGCGCCTGCTGGTCCAGTTCTTCCTGTGC
The DNA here is from genome assembly GCF_057543315.1 of Acidovorax sp. KPB24-07. Classification (NCBI taxonomy): domain Bacteria; kingdom Pseudomonadati; phylum Pseudomonadota; class Betaproteobacteria; order Burkholderiales; family Comamonadaceae; genus Acidovorax; species Acidovorax sp. KPB24-07. The sequence continues at coordinate 9,719 of NZ_BAAJYS010000046.1, read as the reverse complement.
CTTCTGTCGAAAATTCCACGCCGTGATGACATAGACGGAGACGCAGAGCACGCTGAGGCCAATCAGCGTCTGCAGGGCCAGCCAAACGGACAGCCGACGCTGTATCGATGACGGGAAAGGACTCATGGCGGTTCCCGATCCTCCAAGACGTAACCCATTCCGCGCACCGTGTGCAAGAGCCGTCGCGCAAACGGATCGTCCAGCTTGCTGCGCAGGCGTCGCACGGCCACCTCCACCACATTGGTTTCGCTGTCGAAGTGCATGTCCCACACTTGTTCGGCGAGCGTCGTTCGAGATAGCACGCGCCCCTGGCGGCGCATCAGCAAGGCGAGCAAGGCGAACTCCTTGGCGGTCAGGTCGATCCGCACGCCTTCACGATGGCATTTGCGTGCAACCAGATCAAGCTCCAGGTCGGCCAGCTTCAGCACGGTATGCTCCTGCAGCGGCCCCCTGCGCTGCAGGGCCTGCACCCGCGCCAGCAGTTCGGAGAACGCGAAGGGCTTGACCAGATAGTCGTCGGCGCCCTGCTGCAGACCCCTGACGCGATCCTCGACCTGATCGCGGGCCGTGACCATCAATACGGGCACGTCCTTGCCCTGCCGAATGGCGGCCAGCACGCCGAAACCATCCACCCCGGGCAGCATCACGTCGAGCAGGACGACCGAGTAATCGCCCTGCGTGGCGAGGTACCGGCCCTGGATGCCGTCCCTGGCAATGTCCACTACGTAGCCGTTTTCTTCCAAGCCTTTTTTTGACGTAATCGCCCAGCTTGGGCTCGTCTTCGATGACCAGTATGCGCATCGGGCCATCGTATCGCCCGGGGACCGATTGAAAGATGACGAATTCGTCATCTTGTCGTCGGTGAATCGGCCGACTGGGTTTTTACAGTGACTTCACGCCGGCACAACGTTCGGCTGCATCCCGGTCCGGCGGTTCGGGCCGGATGCCCAACCCAGGAGATTGACCATGACCCGTTCCCCCGCCGTTTTTCTGTTCGCCGCCATGTCGGCTGCATGGGTGCCCTTGAGCGCTTCGGCGGCCAGCACCTTGCACAGCGCGCCCACCGAAGCCGGCTACACCGTGCATCCGCAGCATGCCGCCCAGGCAAAGTCGCGGGCGCAGGTCCTGTCGGAGCTGGCCAACGCCCGCACCGACGGCACCCTGGTGGCCATGCAGTGGGGCCTGGAGGTGCCCCGCAAGGAGGCCAATGCCCCGAGCGCGCTGACACGCGAGCAAGTGCGCCTGGAGGCCGAGCGCGCCGCCAAGGGCAACCTGCTGCGCTATGGCGACCATTGAGCCTGCCTCTGCACCCATGCCAATGCAAGGCGCCTGTCCACCCGGAGACTTTGGGCAATGCCCAGCCCCGTGCCAGGCCCTTGCGGCCCACCGATATACTGCCGCCCGATGCGCCGCTGGCTGATGATCCTTTTGCTTTTCGCGATGCCGTTCCAGCTGAGCTGGGCGGCCGCCGCAGGCTATTGTCAGCACGAAAGCCATGCCAGCGCCTCGCATTTCGGGCACCACGAACACCACCACGTCGCCGCAACCAGTGCGTCGGCACAAGACACCGACACGCCCTCGGACCCCTTGCCGGGAGGTCCGGACAATGATTGCCTGACCTGCCACACCTGCACGGTGCAGCCCCTGGCCCATACCGCCAACGTAGCGGCCACGGCCGGGCCCGCCGCGCGCCCCGCGCCCTTCACCGAGTCCTATCGCTCCCACGTGGGAGGCATTCCCACGCGCCCTGCCTGGCCAGCGCTCGCCTGATTCGGCGAGAGACACGGCACGGCCTTCCCTCTTTGATCACAGCCCTTCGCTGAGAACTCTCGCCGAATTCATCCGCCCGTTGTTGTTGCAACCCAGGAGAATTCGATGCACAGGCATTTTGTGTCGCTGGCCGCCATGGCTTTCGCGGCATTTCCGGTCTTTTCGCACAGCCAGACCACCCCACTTCCCCCCTCGTCCACGGTGCAGCCACGCACCGTGGAATCGTCCGAGCCCTTGAGCCTTGCCACCGCGGTGGCACTGGCATGGCAGAACAATCCCGACCTGTCTGCCGTGGCGCGTGCGCGCGATGCGGCGGATGCTGCCATCCGGCAGGCGGGCGCACGGCCCAATCCTGTGCTGGAGACCACGGTGGAGGACCTGCGGCAGGAACGCCGCACGACGACCGTGCAGATCAGCCAGCCGATCGAGCTGGGCGGCAAGCGAGCCGCCCGCATCACAGCCGCCGAGCGGGCGCGGGACCAGGCCGCCGCCGCCGCCCTGGCACGCCGATCAGAGCTTCGCGCGGGCGTGATCACCGCCTTCTTCGAAGTCCTGGCCGCGCAGGAGCGCGTCCGCCTGGCCCAGGACTCGGTCACGCTGGCACAGCGGGCGGTGCATGCCGCGGCCAACCGGGTGGCTGCCGGCAAGGTCTCGCCACTGGAGGAAACGAAGGCCAAGGTGGCCGAGTCCGGCGTGCAGGTGGAGCGTTTGCAGGCCGAGGGCGCCCTGCGAACCGCAAGGCAGCAACTGGCCGCGCTGTGGGGCAATCCGAAGCCCGCCTTCGCCCATGCCGTGGGACAGCTCGATGCCTTGCCCACCCCACCGTCCAGCCTGGAGATCGAGCAGCGGATGCCTGGCGCACCCTCTTTGGTTCAGGCACGGCTGGAAGTCGATCGGCGCAGTGCGCTGACGGCCCTGGAGCAGGCCAAGCGGGTGCCCGACATCGCAGTGACGCTGGGCAGCAAGCGAAGCCCCGACGTGGGCGGAAACCAGTGGGTGGTGGGCGTGTCCATTCCCCTGCCCATTTTCGACACCAACCAGGGCAACCTGGCCGAAGCGTTGAGCCGCGAGCAGCAGGCACGCGACGAACTGCTGTCCACCGAACTGCGCACGGCCTCCGAAGCGGCGGCGGCATTGGAGACCCTCCATGCGTCGCGCATCGAGGCCGAAACACTGCAGCGCGACGCCCTTCCCGGCGCGGAGAGCGCCTACCAGGCCGCGACCAAAGGGTTCGAACTGGGCAAGTTCAGTTTTCTGGAAGCCCTCGATGCGCAGCGCACGCTGCTGCAGGTGCGCACGCAGACGCTGCGCGCCCTGGCCGCCGCGCACCGCGCCGCCAGCGACCTGGACCGCTTGCTGGGGCATGCCGGCGACGACCTGCCCTCCCCCATTTCATTTGCCCGCTGAAAGACCACCATGAACCAACGACTGAACCCATCGACCGGCAAAGCCGGCAAGCGCCAATGGTGGGTGGTGGCCGCCATCCTGGTGGTCACGCTGATCGCCGGCGCCCTGATCCTGCGGGGCAGCCCCGCCGCCTCCCCGGGCGGCCATGCCGAGGCAGATGGCCATGCGTCCCATGCGGAGGAAACGTCCCATGGCTCCCCCGGTGAGAAAAGCGCCAGCCAGGATGCCCATGCAGAGGAGGAAGCGGCCAAAGGACCGCATGGTGGCCAGCGCTTCACGGAAGACGGCTTCAGCCTTGAGGCAAAAGTGTCGGAAGACGGCGGCACCCCGCATCTCGCAGTCTGGCTTTCCGAGCAAGGCAAGCCGGTGAAAGCGGATGCCGCCCAGTTGTCCGCCACGCTGACGCGACCGGGAGGGGAACGGGAAACGCTGTCGTTCACCGCCGATGGCGAGGGATTGAAGAGCGTACAGGCCATCGAGGAGCCGCATGTGTTCGAGATCGTCCTCTCCATCCAGAAGGATGGCAGTGCACACACCTTCACGCTGCAGCAGGCGGAAGGAAAAATTCCCCTGACGGAGGCGCAGGCCAAGGCCGCCGGCATAGCGATCGACACCGCGGGACCGGCGCGCATCCGTGCCACGCTGCAGTTGCCGGGCGAAATCAAATTCAACGAGGACCGCACGGCCCACGTGGTGCCGCGGCTGGCGGGTGTGGTGGAAAGCGTCTCGGCCCAGCTCGGACAACAGGTCCGCAAGGGGCAGGTGCTGGCCGTGCTGTCGAGCCCGGCGCTGTCGGAGCAGCGCAGCGAGCTGCAGACCGCACAGCGCCGGGCCGAACTGGCCCGGACCACGTACGAGCGCGAGAAGAAGCTGTGGGAGGAAAAAATCGCGCCGGAGCAGGACTACCTGCAGGCGCAGCAGTCTCTGCGCGAAGCGCAGATCGCGGTCGCCAATGCACAGCAGAAGCTCTCTGCCATCGGTGCCATGCCTGCCGCATCGGCCCTGGGCCGCTATGAACTGCGCGCACCCTTCGACGGCATGGTGGTCGAAAAGCACCTGTCGCTGGGCGAATCCGTAAAGGAGGACGCCAATGTCTTCACCCTATCCGACCTGTCCACCGTGTGGGCCGAAATCAGCGTGGCCGCGCAACACTTGCCGTTGGTGCGCGTGGGCGAACGGGTGACCGTGCGCTCCACCGCGTTCGATGCGAAGGCGGAGGGCGAGGTCTCCTATGTCGGCGCCCTGATCGGCGCGCAGACGCGCATGGCCACGGCCCGCGTGGCGGTGGCGAATCCCCAGAAGGTCTGGCGGCCCGGATTGTTCGTGGAGGTCGAATTGGTGTCGTCCGAAGCGACACCGCCGGTCACCGTGCGAACCGATGCGGTGCAGACCGTCGATGACAAGACCGTGGTCTTCATCCGGGCCGAAGGCGGCTTCATTGCCCAGGCGGTGCAACTGGGCCGCACGGATGGCCAGCGGGTCGAGATCGTCAAAGGGTTGGCAGCCGGTACGGCCTATGCCGCGGCAGGCAGCTTCGTCGTGAAATCCCAGCAGGGCAAGAGCTCGGCGTCGCACTCGCACTGAAGGTGGACCATGTTTGAACGTGTCATTCAGTTTTCCATCGCGCAGCGCTGGCTCGTGATGCTGGCCGTGCTCGGCATGGCAGCCCTGGGCCTCTACAGCTACCAAAAGCTGCCCATCGATGCCGTGCCGGACATCACCAACGTCCAGGTGCAGATCAACACCGCAGCGCCCGGCTACTCCCCCCTGGAAGTGGAGCAGCGCGTGAGCTTTCCCGTGGAGACCGTCATGGCGGGGCTGCCCGGGCTGCAGCAGACCCGCTCGCTGTCGCGCTACGGGCTGTCGCAGGTGACCGTGATCTTCCAGGACGGCACCGACATCTACTTCGCGCGGCAACTCGTGAACGAGCGCATCCAGTCGGCCCGCGGCCAGATGCCGGAAGGCGTTCACCCGGTCATCGGCCCCATATCGACAGGCCTGGGGGAAATCTACCTTTGGACGGTGGAAGCCCAGGACGGGGCCCGCAAGCCGGACGGGCAACCCTACACCTCCACGGACCTGCGCGAGATCCAGGACTGGATCATCAAGCCGCAACTGCGCAACGTGCCCGGCGTGACCGAGATCAATTCGATCGGTGGGTATGCCAAGGAGTACCAGATCGCACCCAGCCCCGACAAGCTGCTGGCGCATGGCCTCACGATGGGGGATCTGGTCACCGCGCTCGAACGCAACAACGCGAACGTGGGAGCCGGGTACATCGAGCGCCGCGGTGAGCAGTACCTGATCCGCGCTCCCGGGCAAGTGCAGTCGATGGACGACCTGCGCAACGTCATCCTCGGCAATGCGGGCGGCGCGCCGCTGCGCGTCAGGGATGTGGCCGAGGTCGGGCTGGGCAAGGAACTGCGCACCGGCGCCGCCACCGACAACGGCCGAGAGGTCGTTCTGGGCACGGTGTTCATGCTCATCGGCGAGAACAGCCGCACGGTCTCCCAGGCCGTGGACCGCAAGATGAAGGAGATCAACCGGACCCTGCCCGCCGGCGTGCATGCGGTGACGGTGTACGACCGCACGGTGCTCGTGGACAAAGCCATCGCCACCGTGAAGAAGAACCTCTTCGAGGGCGCGGTGCTGGTGATCGTGATCCTGTTCCTCTTCCTGGGGAACATCCGCGCGGCGTTGATCACGGCCATGGTCATCCCGCTTTCGATGCTGTTCACCTTCACCGGCATGGTGAACCAGAAGGTCAGTGCCAACCTGATGAGCCTGGGTGCGCTGGACTTCGGCATCATCATCGACGGCGCGGTGGTGATCGTGGAGAACTGCGTGCGGCGCCTGGCCCACGCACAGCAGCACAAGGGCCGGCCGCTGACGCGGGCGGAGCGTTTTCACGAGGTGTTCGCTGCGTCGCAGGAAGCACGGCGGCCGCTGCTGTTCGGCCAACTCATCATCATGATCGTGTACCTGCCGATCTTCGCGCTCACGGGGGTGGAGGGCAAGCTGTTCCATCCGATGGCGTTCACGGTGGTCATCGCGCTGGTCGGTGCGATGGTGCTGTCGGTCACCTTCATTCCTGCCGCCGTCGCGCTGTTTATCGGCAAGACGGTGGGCGAGAAGGAAAACCGGCTCATGGGCGGGGCCCGCCGCGCCTACGCGCCGCTGCTGGACCGCGCCATGGGCGCCAAGCCCGTGGTCATCGCATTGGCGCTCGCGGCCGTGCTGCTGTCCGGCCTGCTGGCAACGCGCCTGGGCACCGAGTTCGCGCCCAGCCTGGGCGAGGGCGATTTCGCTATGCAGGCGTTGCGCATTCCCGGCACCAGCCTGTCGCAGTCGGTGGCGATGCAGCAGCAACTGGAGAGCACGCTGAAGGCGAAGTTTCCCGAGATCGAGCGGGTTTTTGCCCGCACCGGAACGGCCGAGATCGCGTCGGACCCGATGCCGCCCAACATCTCGGATGCCTACATCATGCTCAAGCCGCAGGACACTTGGCCTGCACCGGCCCGGTCGCGCGAACAGCTCCTTGCGGCCATCCAGGCCGAGGTGGAGCAACTGCCGGGCAACAACTACGAGTTCTCGCAGCCCATCCAGTTGCGGTTCAATGAACTCATCTCCGGCGTGCGCAGCGATGTGGCGGTGAAGATCTTCGGCGACGACATGGCCGTGCTCGACCAGACCGCCCAGAAGGTCGCCGAAGTGCTCAACCGAATCGATGGGGCCACCGAGGTCAAGGTGGAGCAGACGAGCGGCCTGCCGGTGCTGACGGTGAACATCGACCGCGCCAAGACCGCCCGCTACGGACTGAATGTGGGCGATGTCCAGGAGGCCGTGTCGATTGCCGTGGGCGGGCGCGAGGCCGGCACCCTTTTCGAAGGCGACCGGCGCTTCGGCATCCTCGTGCGGCTGCCCGAGCACATCCGGACCGACCTGGAGGCCATCCAGCGGCTGCCGGTCGCACTGCCTCGCAGCGGCGACGCCGCAGACGCCCGCGCCCGCTTCATCCCGCTGAGCGAAGTGGCCACGCTGCAGTTGGCACCGGGCCCCAACCAGGTCAGCCGGGAGGACGGAAAACGCCGCATCGTCGTGAGTGCCAACGTGCGGGGCCGGGACCTGGGCTCCTTCGTGGCCGAAGCGGAACAGGCCATGCAGGCGGTCCAGATCCCGGCGGGCTACTGGACCGCGTGGGGCGGCCAGTATGAAAACCTGCAGTCGGCCACCCAACGCCTGCAGGTGGTCGTGCCGGTCGCGCTGCTGCTGGTCTTCACGCTGCTGTTCGCCATGTTCGGCAATGTGAAGGACGGGCTGGTCGTGTTCACCGGCATCCCGTTCGCCCTCACCGGCGGCATCGTGGCACTGTGGCTGCGCGACATCCCGATTTCGATCTCGGCCGCGGTCGGATTCATCGCGCTGTCGGGCGTCGCCGTGCTGAACGGGCTGGTGATGATCTCCTTCATCCGCGGCCTGCGCGAAGGCGGCATGCCGCTGGACGCCGCCATCCGGGAGGGGGCGCTCACCCGATTGCGGCCCGTGCTCATGACGGCGCTGGTGGCATCGCTGGGCTTCGTTCCCATGGCCATTGCCACCGGCACCGGAGCGGAGGTGCAGCGGCCGCTGGCGACGGTGGTCATCGGCGGCATCCTGTCCTCGACCGCGCTCACGCTGCTGGTGCTGCCGCTGCTGTACCGGATCGTGCACCGGCGCAGCGAAGAAGAGGTTGCCCAAGCCGCCGCCCACTTGCCGTCTGCGGCCTGAGCACGCCCGCCTGCCGGCCTCTGCGGGCCGGCGGGCCTCGCTCAGTTCACCGTCAGCTTGCCGGGGCCTGCGTTGGACAGCACTTTCGCCTTGACGCTCGAGGCGGCGTCCAGGGTGTATCCGCCCGCATAAGGAATGGTCCAGCCCGCCGCAGCAAAGCCGCATTGGGCTGCGAGACCGAGCGCAGCGCCGTTGAGCAGCGACCCGGTATCGCGGATGGCGCCCGTCTTGGAAGCCGCACCAGGGTTCTTCACCACATCGGCGCAGGTGGCCGCGCCGGGCACTTCGAACACGTTGTTCTCCGAGAGGATCTGCGCCTTGTAGCCCACGCCCAGGCTGTAGTTGTGCTTGTAGGGCGCGTCCGATTTGCTGCCGGTGTAGTAGTTGTTGTACACGTGGACCCTGCCGTAGCGCACGCGAGGCGCGCGCTCCACGACCTGGCTGTAGAGGTTGTGGTGGAAGGTCACCGTGAGATGGCCCTCCTCGTCGGTGCTGCTGTCCGAGGCGCCCACCAGATGGGTTTTGTCGTGCCGGTCGAACACGTTGTTGGACACCGTCACGTAGTCGCTCGCGTGGATCACGTCCAGCGCACCGTCGTGGCATTGCTGGGGCTGGCCCTTTTCGATGGGTGCCTGATCGTCGGTGACGGGCGCATCGGTGAACCGGTTGTGGTCCACCCAGATGCGTTGCGAACTGTAGATCGTGACCGCATCGAAGTCGGAGTTCCACCGCCCCTCGCCGCTGCTCCAGACCGGCGACAGATCGCAGGGAGCGACGATGGTCAGATTGCGCAGGATGACGTTGGAAATCCGCTTCATCAGGATCGAGGCGTTGACGATCCGGGCATCGCTTCCGGCCCCGATCAACGTGGTGTTGCTCGGAATCGTGATGAGGTTGCGCGCAGCCTGATCGGCCCGGCTGGTGAAAGGCCCTCCGTTGTCCGCGGCGGCCATGTCGATGGTGCCATACACCACGATGATTTTCGGTTGGGCACCGCCCGCGCTGAGCGCGGCATTCAACTGGGATGGCGAACTGACCTTGCTCAGGTACTTCGCCGTGGCGCCCGCGCCGCCCGTGGTGCCGCCGCCCTGGCTGGCCCAGCCGTCGGGCGGTGCCGTGTCGGTGGTGTTGTCGGCATGTGCCGCGCCGGAAAGCGCGGCGATCAAGAGCGCAGCGAGAGAGCGTTGAATCACGATGGAGTCCTTTAGATCGGAAAAACAGAGCGCCACGAACCCCGGCCCCTCTGGCGCGGGGACGGCCATTCACCCGTGACTGTGGCAACGTGCAGCACTGTCTCCGTCGCACCGACCCGAAGCACCTGCCGGACAGGCGAACTCAGCCCATGGATACGGGGCTCACACCGCGAGCCGATACCCCACGCCGGTCTCGGTCAACAGATGGCGGGGCTGGGCCGGGTCGGCCTCCAGCTTCTGGCGCAGGTGGCCCATGTAGATGCGCAGGTAGTGGTTCTGGTCCGAACGCATGGGCCCCATACCTCGCGCAGCAGCTGCCGCTGCGTGATCACGCGGCCCGCATTGGCCACCAGCACGGACAGCATGCGGTACTCGGTGGGCGTGAGGTGCACCTCGGCATGGCCGCGCCGAACCACCCGGGCGTTCCGGTCCACCTCGATGTCGCCGAAGCGGAACACGGGCTCCTCGGCCACCGGGGTGAGCCCGTTGCCGCTGGCGGCGCGCGGGCGGCGCAGGTTGGCGCGCACACGCGCCAGCAGTTCGCCGGTGCCGAACGGCTTGGTGAGGTAGTCGTCGGCGCCC
>NZ_BAAJYS010000045.1:0-22354 GCF_057543315.1 Acidovorax sp. KPB24-07 | reverse complement strand
ACTTTCCTCACCCCCGTAGGAGAAAGATGACAAAAAATTGCAACGTGCCTTGTCGCAGCTGTCTGCGCTTCGTGAGCGCGAAGCCGGATAATTCCGCCGATATGGCACTTCTCACCTTAATTAACGCCCAACTGGCTTTCGGTCATGTTGCACTGCTAGATCACGCTGGATTTTCCCTGGAAGCCAGCGAACGCGTCGGACTGATAGGGCGTAACGGAGCAGGAAAGTCATCGCTACTGAAAATCTTGGGCAGTCTTGCCAAGCCCGATGATGGCTCCTTACAAATCCAACAGGGAATTCGAATCGCCTACGTAGCTCAGGAACCGGCCTTAGAGATGGAGGCCAGTGTTTTCGCTGCGGCCTCAGAAGGGCTGCGCGAAGTAGCAGAGATAAGAGATCTTTACCTCTCTGGCGAGCCAGGATTGGACCTCAATGCGCTGCAGTCGCAGATCGAGGCGTACGACGCTTGGAACTGGGAGCAGCGGGTCGAAGAAACCTTGCAGCGACTTAGGCTAGACCCCCACTCGATCGTAGGCACTCTGTCTGGCGGTACGAAAAAACGAGTCGCTCTTGCACAGGCTTTGGTGTCAAGACCGGATGTTCTGCTACTGGACGAGCCAACCAATCACCTCGACCTGGACTCCATTGAATGGCTAGAAGATCTATTGATTGATTTTAAAGGCAGCGTCATCACGATCACCCACGATCGCTCATTCCTGGACAGAGTGGCCACACGGATTGTGGAGCTCGATCGAGGTCAACTCCGATCGTATCCGGGAAATTTCGCTCAGTACGTGCTCCAAAAGGGTGAGCAGCTTACACAGGAGGCCGTTGTATCGGCCAAGGCCGACAAGTTGCTCGCTCAAGAGGAAATTTGGGTACGCAAGGGTGTTGAAGCCCGAAGAACTCGCAGTCAAAGCCGCATCGGACGCCTTGAGGCCCTCAGGGCTGACCGCAGTGCTCGGAGAGAGGTCCTAGGCAGCGTCAAGATGGATATTGCCTCCGGTGCCCAAAATGGCTATCAAGGCAAGATCGTTGCGGAGTTGTCTGACGTCAGCAAATCTTTCGGAGACAAAGTTATCGTCAAAGGCTTTTCTGGAACGATCCTCCGCGGCGATAAAGTGGGCTTGATTGGCCCCAATGGTGCAGGAAAAACCACGTTACTCAAGCTCATCTTGGGTGAACTAGCTCAAGATGAGGGTACCGTTCGGCGAGGAAGCAATTTGCAGGTAGCGTATTTTGATCAGATGCGACATGCGATCAACCTCGACGCGACCCTTGAAGACTTCATCAGCCCTGGCAGCGAATGGATCGAGATTGGCAAGCAACGCAAGCATGTCAAAAGTTACCTCAGCGATTTTCTTTTTTCCCCTGCCAGAGCTCACTCACCCGTCCGCTCACTTTCAGGAGGAGAGCGCAACCGACTGCTTTTGGCCCGCCTCTTCGCCCGCCCTGCCAATGTGCTGGTGCTCGACGAGCCCACGAATGACTTAGATATTGACACGCTGGATCTTCTGGAGGAATTGCTTCAGACGTATGACGGCACCGTCTTCCTCGTAAGCCACGATCGGACCTTCCTTGACAATGTGGTGACCAGCACCATTGCATATGAAGGAAATGGGCTCTGGCGTGAGTACGAAGGCAGTGTTCAAGACTGGCTGATCCAGTCCCGACGCAGTGGGCAGCTCAATCCCACGTCTTTGCCCCCCTCCAAGGCGGCAGCTGAGCGCAATGACAAGGTGGATTTAGAGGAAAAGCCCGCACATCTTCCCAAGAAGAAGTTGAGCTACAAAGAGCAACGGGAACTTGAACAGCTCCCAACTCAAATTGCGACACTAGAGACTGAGCAACAGTCAATTCAGTCAGCACTGGCTGACGGTTCCTTGTATGCCAAAGATGGTGCGCGAGCAGCAGCCCTCCATGCAAGGGAGGGAGAAATCGAAAATCAACTAATGATTGCGCTGGAGCGCTGGACCGCTTTGTCGTCCTGACTCCCTGTCTTCTTACGCACCGATACCTAGATGCGATGGTGCAATCGATCGGTTGCGCCACGCAGCTTGGCGATCAAAGCCGGTGCAATCTGCGTCAAAGGCAAAACCTCATCTGCAGCGCCATGTGCAATGGCTTCCCTTGGCATACCGAAAACGATGCAACTTGCCTCGTCCTGCACATAGTTGTAACTGCCAGCATCCTTCATCTCGCGCATCGCGGCGGCGCCATCATTTCCCATGCCGGTCAGCATGATGCCGAAAACATTGCGCCCCGCGACCCCGGCAGCCGACTTGAACAGAACCTCCACCGAAGGCTTGTGCCGATTGACGGGAGGACCATCGTCCACCACGGCCACATAGTTGGCTCCGCTGCGGGCGATATGAAACTGCTTTCCTCCCGGCGCTATGTAGGCATGACCGGGCAAGATACGCTCTCCATTGGTTGCTTCTTTTACTGTGATCTGGCACAAGCCGTTGAGTCTGGCTGCGAAGCTTGTGGTGAAACCTGGAGGCATGTGCTGTGTGATCACGATCGCGGGCGAGTCTGCAGGCATCTGCATCAGCACTTCGCGAATAGCCTCTGTTCCACCAGTGGATGCACCGATGCAAATCAGCTTTTCCGTCGACAAGCGGCCCAGCAATGTGGTCGTATGCGTCGGAGCATGTGCCCCCTCTACAGAACCAGTTGCTGGAGAGTGCGGACGGGTTGGGCTCTGCACCGGAGCTCTTCGGACCTGCGCGACAGCGGCCACCCGAATCTTCTCAACGATCTGGGTCGCCAATTCATTCAGACCACTGGAAAGGCCGACCCGGGGTTTGGCAACGAAGTCAACCGCTCCCAGTTCGAGCGCCTTCATAGTGACTTCAGCCCCTCGCTCCGTGAGCGTGGAAATCATCACCACGGGCATGGGCCGAAGTCGCATCAGGCGCCCCAGAAAATCAATCCCGTCCATGCGCGGCATCTCGACGTCCAGGGTAATGACATCGGGGTTCATTTCGCGAATCATTTCGCGCGCAATCAGAGGATCGTTGGCGGTTCCAATGCACTCCATGTCCCGCTGGCGATTGATGATTTCGGCCAAAAGACTGCGCACCAACGCCGAATCATCCACAACGATCACCCGGATCTTCCTGCTCATTCCCTCATGTCCTTGTTCATTTCTCAAAAGAGGTCCACTGATCCACCTGCAGTCGCTTTGGCAACCGTCGCAGCGTTGCCGCGAACTTCCTGCTCCACCAGTGTCTCTGGATGCGCATGGGCGAGCCGCTTCACCATCGCTTTTCCTGTCACCGGAAAGAAAACGACCTTGCGTGGATAGATATCGAGCACATCTTCCGAAACAATCGGGATTCGCTCTGTCTGGAGATAGTTGAGCACAAAGTTGGTGTTGCGCTCCCCCACATTCATCGTGGTGAAGTTATGCATCACCTGCGCCCCACCAAATATCTTGGCCTGCATGCTTTCCCGGCGAGCTCCAAGTTTCAGCATTTCGTTGATCAGCAACTCCATGGCATACGAGCCATAGCGGCCGGATACATCGGACGAATCGCCATCGGGCAACATGAAGTGATTCATACCGCCGACGCGGCTGCGGCTGTCCCACAGGCAAGCTGCAATGCATGAGCCGAGCACGGTCATGATCACCAGATTTTCATCCGAGACGAAATACTCCCCCGGGAGCACTTTGACCGCATTGTGCTGAAAATGATGATCAAAAAAGAAAAATGAGGCCTCTCCCGGACGACGGGCCTGCGCCTTCAGCTCTGGCAACGTTGATTGCCTCGCGGCGGCGGCCGGAGCGCCAGTGTAAATATCGGCACTGAGCGGCGCAATTCGCGGCGCACGACGCCGCTCTACTGTTCCACCATAGGCGGACGGAGGTGCGCCAGACGGAGGGGGAAAGCCAGGGCGGGTATTGGTCATGTGGACTCTTGCGGAAGACTATCGGTCAACGGCGCTCATACACGGTCTTGCCGCGCAAAGTGAAAAGGTCACGGGACTCGCTGAAGTTTTCAGCATGCCCGACAAACAGCATGCCGCCCGGTTTCAATACGCGATGGATGCGCTCCAGAACCTTGCGCTGAGTGGGCGCATCGAAATAGATCATGACATTACGGCAAAAAACGACATCGAACGGCTCCCGAAAAGGCCAGTCGTCGCGGATGAGATTCACGCTCAGGAAATCGATGCTTCGGCGCAACTCAGGTTTTGCACGTGCAAACCCGGCATTTGAGGCCTTGCCCCGCAAGAAGAATCGTTGAAGGCGTTCAGGACTCAACCCTTTCACGCTGTCCAGGCGGTACACCCCCTCGGCTGCCGTAGCCAACACCCGGGAATCGATATCGCTGGCCGTTAATTTGAACGAGCCGTTACTGCTCAACGACTCCATGGCTGTCATCACGATGGAATATGGTTCTTCCCCGGTGGATGCAGCGTTGCACCACACACTCCACGGGCCAGCAGGCCGTGTGCGCAGGAGATTGGCCAGAATCTCAAAGTGGTGCTGCTCCCGGAAGAACGCAGTCAGATTGGTCGTGAGCGCATTCACGAACTCCTGCCACTCTGGGCCATCATGGGTTTCCAGCCAGCTCAGATATTCGTGAAAGCTTGTATGCCCGGTATCGCGCAACCGCCGCGACAAGCGGCTGTAGACCATTGCATGTTTGCCATCGTGCAAGCTGATGCCAGCTCGCTGATAAATGAGCGCTTGGACACGTGAAAAATCTGCGTTGGTCCAGACGAATTCTCTCCCTTGGGCCAAAGGCCCCGATGTAGGCGAAACCGCTGGTGATTCCGCCACGCCTCGCGCAGAAGGGGGATGACTGGAGGTCTGGCGCATGTTGCTTTTCACTTCGAGAGGTCGGTGGTCCACAGGCCAGTGGTTACAGATGCAGCCACGTCGATTCCTAAACCGTTGCGTGGCGGCGAGATGTCGGTCTCACTCGTTGGCGGAGACCAAACCCATGTCCATGCTAGCCATGAGTTTCTCGATGTCCAACAGGATGAGCATGCGCTCACCCACCGAGCCCAGGCCGACGATGCAGTTGGTGTCGATGGTGCTTTCCACCTCCGGAGCAACGCGTATCTGATCGGAATTCAGTTCCATGACGTCACTCACCGAGTCCACCACGATCCCGACAACCCGGTTACGCAGATTCAGGATGATGACCACCGTGAAACTGTTGTATTCCGCTTTGGAACAGCTGAACTTCAGCCGCATGTCAACGATGGGAACGATGGTGCCGCGCAGATTCGTCACGCCCTTGATGAAGTCTGGCGCATTGGCAATGCGTGTCGGCGGCTCATAGCCGCGGATCTCCTGCACCTTCAGGATGTCGATCCCATACTCCTCTTGATCCAGCCGGAAAGTCAAATACTCCCGGGCGCCAGAGACAGCCGCTTCATTGGTTTTTTCCATCACTCCAGCCATAGGGCTCTCCTTATATCAACGGGTCGCGGGCTCAGTGGCGAGCGCGCCGCACCAAAGCACCTGTGTCCAGGATGAGTGCCACAGTTCCGTCCCCGAGAATGGTGGCGCCGGAAACATTGGGCACTTTGCGATAGTTGGTTTCCAGGTTCTTCACAACGACTTGGTGTTGACCGAGCAACTCATCCACCAACAATGCAACCCGGCTGCCATCTGCCTCGACAACCACCATGATGTTGCTGGATTTGCTTTGGTCCAGGCGGGGGACTTGAAATGTTTTCTCCAGGGCAATGACGGGCATGTATTCATCCCGCACCTTGACCAACTGAGATCCTTGCGCAACTGTATTGACATCGTCGGGATTGACCTGGAACGACTCCACGACAGAAGACAGCGGAAGGATGTAGACCTCTTCACCCACCCCTACGGACATGCCATCCATGATCGCCAGCGTCAGCGGTAACCGCACGGACACGCGCATGCCATACCCTTCGGCAGAATCGATTTCCACCGACCCGTTGAGTGCAGCGATATTCCGCTTTACCACATCCATACCGACCCCGCGCCCCGAGACGTCGGTCACTTCATCAGCAGTGGAGAAGCCTGGCGCGAAAATCAGTCCCCACACATCCGCATCGGTCATCTGGTCAGAGACATCCAGCCCCCGCTCTCTGGCTTTTCGCATGATTTTCTCGCGAGAAAGACCTCGACCATCATCGCGCACTTCAATCACGATGGAGCCGCCTTGATGCGAGGCGGACAACGTGATCGTTCCATGCTCGGACTTCCCTGCAGCAAGCCGGTCAGCAGGCATTTCAATGCCATGGTCACAGCTGTTCCGAACCAAATGCGTCAATGGGTCGGTGATTTTTTCGACCAGGCTCTTGTCCAGTTCGGTGGCTTCACCCAAGGTGACCATCTCGACTTTCTTGCCCAGCTTGTTGGCCAAGTCCCTGAGCATCCGAGGAAAGCGGCTGAACACGATCGACATGGGAATCATGCGGATCGACATCACGGACTCTTGCAAATCCCGTGTGTTGCGATCCAGATCGGCCAACCCCGCCAGCAACTGTTGATAGGCCCCCGCATCAAGGCCGCGGCTGTTCTGCGCCAACATGGCCTGGGTGATCACCAATTCGCCGACCAGATTGATCAACTGGTCAACCTTGTTCACTGCCACACGAATGGTGGTGGACTCCATCTGCGCTTGGCTGACCGCCTTGGGCTCCGCGGCGCGGGCTGCGGCTGCAGGCTGCTTGGCAGACGGGGCATCCGACACATTTGCAACGGCCACCTCCGTCCGATCGCTCGGCATACCAGGGGACCCATTGAAGAATCCATAGGGTGCTTCCGTGGACACCTCGCCCGCTTGCAGCAGGGCTGCTTCCGGATCAGCTTCCACACTGGCCGAACCGTCTTCTGCACCGATCCTGACCTGGTCTTTCGACACATGGAAGGCAAACAGATCCAGCAGGTCGTCGTTGGTGGAAGTCGTCTCGACCGCGAACAGCCGGACACCCTGCTCTTCAGAAGGAACGTCACGAATGGAACCGAGGCCGGGAATATCGCGGAACAATTCCTTGATCGCGTCAGCCTGTTCCAAACGCTCCAGCGGACCGATACGGATCTCGAGAGAGCGCGCGCTGCCCGGTGCTGCTGCCGCAGCGGGAATGGATGGGGCAGGCGTGACCGGAGCTGGCGCAGGCACAGGAGCCGGCGCTGGCGGCGGGGGGGGAGGCGCCACGGCCGCCACAGGTTCGGCAGGAACATTGCCGGCAGCCAATTCACTGATTCGGCGAACCAGTTCTGCAGTGGATACGGCTTCGCCTTGTCCTCCCGCCTGGTGCCTGGCCAGCAGACTGCGGGACGCATCGGCAGACTCCAGCAGCACATCCACCATTTGGGGAATAGGCTGCAATTCATGGCGCCGCAAGCGATCCAGCAGCGATTCCATTTGGTGGGTCAGCTCTGCAACATCGGAGAATCCGAAGGTTGCAGCCCCTCCCTTGATGGAATGCGCGCAACGGAAAATACCGTTCAACTCTTCGTCATTGGCCGCACTCAGATCCAGGTCCAGGAGCATGTGCTCCATCTGGTCCAGGTTCTCGCCCGCCTCTTCGAAGAAGATCTGATAGAACTGACTGAGATCGAAGTCCGCGCCACCGCCCGCGCCTTCTTGATAGGTATCCGCCATTAGGGGCTCCAGTACTTAGGTTATCTGCACGCGATGGCGTTAGCGAATGACTTTTTGAATCACTTCGATCAAACGGTTCGGATCGAAAGGTTTGACCAACCAGCCTGTGGCGCCAGCGGAACGTCCCGCCTGCTTCATCTGATCGCTTGACTCGGTAGTGAGGATCAGAATGGGTATGGTCTTGAACCGGGGGTGCTCACGCAGCTTGCGGGTCAAGCCGATTCCATCGAGCCTCGGCATATTCTGGTCGGCCAGCACCAGATGGATATCGTGGGTTTCGGCCTTTTCGAGCGCGTCTTGCCCGTCGACCGCTTCCACCACGTGGTACCCCGCCCCGGTCAGGGTGAAGGACACCATCTTTCGCATGGACGGTGAATCATCAACGGCAAGAATCGATTGCATGTAGGGCTCCACTCACTTGAATATATAAGGTAACCAATTACGGGCGCGTGCTCAGAACAGGTCGATTGATCCTGCATCCATTTCGCTCTGCGTGACAGGATTGGGACGGTCGGGGGCCATTTCAGCGAAGGGCGCGGCTTCTTCGCCCTCTTCGGTGCCCATGGCTTCGGAGGCCAGACGGAAAGCGCATCCTTGGAGCACCTTTGTGGTGTGCCAAATCAGCTGGGAGGCCATGTCCTGAAATTGCAGCTCAGTGACGGCACTGCGCAATGCCGTCCGCAGCGCGGCGAGTTCCGCCGAATCGCCAACCACATCGTCGGTCAACGCACCGTTGGCTTCGCCGAAGCGTGCCAGCAGGTTGTCGGTCGCATGGCTGAGCAAGCCCTCCAGGCGGTGCAGATCATGCATGACGACCAACAAGGAGTCTTGCAATTCTGCAGCAACCATGACTGGCACTTGAACCCCTGGGCCGCCAGGGCTAGTTAGCGTAGATTGCATCGTTTCTCCAGAACTGCAAGCGGCTGCAGGGCAAACAAATTCCAATTCGGCAAGACGCTGGTGGCGCAATCCACTGGCAAAGACGTCCCATGCAAACCATTCTCTCGACTTTCCTCGATCACCGCCGCACGGGACAAACACCCTTGTTTGTTCCAATATGTATCCTATGATAGCGTTCCCCATGCCATCAGGAGTAACGGATCAACCCTTGCGCATCCTGCATTTAGAAGATTCTGTAGCGGATCATGAGTTGGCTTGCATTACGTTGCGCCGCGCCAACGTGGTGTATGAAATCCACCACGTGGACACACTGCCATCGTTCATAGCGCAACTCGATGCAGAGCCTTTCAATCTGATCCTTGCGGACTACCGCCTGCCTGGCTTCACTGCGCTGGACGCTTGGAGTGTGGTGGCACAGCGGGAGCCCCACCCGCCCTTCGTTTTGCTGTCTGGCGCCATCGGCGAGGCAGCGGCCGTGGATGCAATGCGGCTGGGCATTGCGGACTACCTTCTCAAAGACGACATGGCGAGGTTGCCGCATGTCATTGACCGCGCCATCGAAGTGCACGAGGCTCGGCGCGCGAGGGAGAAAGCCACGGCGGATCTGGCTGCGTCCGAACGGCGGCTGGCAGAACTCACCGAGCATCTGCAAAGCTCGATCGAAAAAGAACGGGCCGCCATTGCCCGCGAGATCCACGATGACATTGGTGGTGCACTGAGTGCCGTTCGCTTCGATGTGGGCTGGATCAGCCGGCATGCCAAGGACGACGGGACCCAGGCCCACGCGGCGGCCGCCACCGAGATGCTGCAGCACGCCATTGAGGCAAGTCAGCGCATCATGATGAACCTGCGCCCCCCCATCCTGGACCAGGGCTTGGTGGCTGCAGTGCAATGGCTGGCGGAAAGTTTCGAGCGGCGCACTGGTATTCCCACCCGGGTTCTTACCAACAAGGACACAATCCACGTGGACGCAGCCATTCAGCTGGTGGCTTACCGCGCGGCACAGGAAGCCCTGACCAATGTCTTCAAATATGCCGAAGCACGGCATGTCTCTGTCGACCTGTCGGACAGTGAGGGCGTGCTGACACTAGAAGTCACCGACGACGGCCGAGGCATGGAGCCCGCCATGCGGGAGAAGCCCAAATCATTCGGTCTCAAGGGCCTTCAAGAGCGAGCGCGCACCGTGGGAGGATGGCTCGACATCAGCAGCCATCCCGGCCGTGGAACCGCCGTCATCCTGTCGGTGCCGCTGACACCCCAAAATATTTCAGAGGAGGCACCATGATCCAGGTCGTACTGTGTGATGACCATGCGGTCCTGCGGCGGGGCATCCGTGACACGCTCTCGGAAGCACCGGACATTCAGGTGACCGGCGAGGCCGGCGGCTACTCCGAACTGAGGGAGGTATTGCGCACCGCGCCCTGCGACGTGCTGCTGCTTGATCTGAACATGCCCGGCCGCAGTGGCCTGGAGGTGCTCGCCAGCCTGCGCGAGACGGACTCCGCCGTCAAGGTACTGGTTGTATCGATGTATCCCGAGGACCAGTATGCGCTGCGGTGCTTGCGAGCGGGCGCACAGGGCTATGCCAACAAAGCGGGCGATCCCGTGGAGTTGATCGAAGCCGTGCGCACCGTGATGAAAGGCCGCAAGTACCTCACCCCGGAAGTGGCGCAGATGCTGGCGGACAGCCTGGCGCAGCCGAGTCCCGAGTTGCCCCACGAAGCGTTGTCGGAGAGGGAATTGCAGACCCTGGTCAAGATAGCGTCCGGAAGGCGCCTGTCGGACATCGCGGAAGAACTGATGCTGAGCCCGAAAACGGTCAGTGTCTACCGGTCTCGCGTGTTGGAAAAACTCAAGCTCACCAACAACGCGGAACTGACGGTGTACGCCATTCGAAACCAGCTGGTCTGAAGGCCAGTCCGCCTACCGCTGTGAAGCGAAAAGATCGATGGATTGCTGCATCAACGCCATGACGGGCTGCTCGAGCATGGGCAGGGTCGCCGCGATGCCCAGAAGGCCCACGGTCAGCGTCACGGGAAAGCCCACCGCATAGATGTTCATCTGCGGCGCCACGCGCGAGATGATGCCCATGGCCATGTTCACGAACAGCAACAGGGCAATCATGGGCAAGGCGATCCACAGGGCGCTGGAAAAGAGCGAAGCACCCAGATCATGCAATCGCAACTGGCCCAGGGCCTGCATGAAATGGCCATTCACAGGAAAGCTGTCGAAGCTCTTGACCACCGCCATCAGCACCATCAGGTGGCCATTGATGACAACGAAGAGCAGCATGGCCATGTGCCCGAAAAACCGGGCCACGGCACTTACCTGCGTGTTGCTGGAGGGATCGAAGAACGATGCGAAGTTGAGACCCATCTGCAGTCCGATCACCTCGCCCGCCAGTTCCACCGCCGTAAATACGAGGCGCACCGCAAAGCCAATGGCGGCCCCCACGGCCAGTTGCTGGGCCACGGCACCCAATGCCTCGCGCCCGTTGATGTTGATGATGGGCTGATCCGGTAGAGCGGCCTGCGCGCAAACCGAAATGAGGAAGGCCAGCCCGATCTTGGCCCGCATCGGAATCACGCGCATGGAGAATACTGGCGCCACCATGAACATGGCCAGGATGCGCAGGAAAGGCCACAGGATCGGCGACAGCCAAGCCACCAGTTGGGCCTCTGAAAACGTGATCACGACACGACCGACGGAATGGATTCGATGGTTCTGCGGATGAAGTCCACGAGCGAAGTGATCATCCAGGGGCCGGCGATGGCGAACACCACCATGGCAGCAATCAGCTTGGGCACGAAGGCGAGCGTGGCCTCATTGATCTGCGTCACCGCCTGAAAGATGCTGACGAGCAGCCCCACCACCATGACCACGCCCAGCACCGGCATCGAAATCATCAGCAGCAAGGTCAGGGCGTCTCGCCCCATCGTCAAAACCATTTGCGAGGTCATGCGGGCTCCTCAGGTGGCGAAACTGGCGGCCAGGGAACCGATCAGCAGATTCCAGCCGTCCGCCAGCACGAACAGCATGAGCTTGAACGGCAATGCGACCAGCACGGGCGACAGCATCATCATGCCCAGGGACATCAGGATGCTGGAAACCACCATGTCGATGACCAGGAACGGTATGAAGATCATGAACCCGATCTGGAACGCCGATTTGAGCTCGCTGGTCACGAATGCCGGCACCAGTACGCGAAGGGGCGCGGTTTCCGCAGTCGCCCCTGCATCGAGCTTGGCCAGGCGGGCGAACAGTGCGAAGTCGGACTGGCGCGTCTGCTTGAGCATGAAGCCGCGCATGGGGGCCTCCGCCTTCTCCAGCGCCTGCTCGAACGTGATGGTGTTCGATGTATAGGGCACGTAGGCGTCCTGGTACACGCGATCAAAGGTGGGTCCCATCACGAAGAACGTGAGAAACAGCGACAGGCCCACGATCACCTGGTTCGGCGGTGCCGATTGGGTGCCGATGGCCTGGCGCAGCAGTGACAGCACGATCACGATACGGGTGAAGCCCGTCATCATGAGCAGCACTGCCGGCAAAAATGACAGGGCCGTGAAGAACAGCAGCGTCTGAATGGGCACCGAAAAGCTCGCGCCCGCGTTGCCCGAGCCGACCAGCACGGGCAACGAACCCGGTGCCGCTTGTGCAAGTGCCGCCGGAGCGAAAACCGTGGCGGCAACCGCCAACGCCCACCCGCTCCAGGCGCGCCGGCGATCAGCCATGGGGCGCCTCTTGCCCCCGCAACCTGGCTGCGGCCACCTCATCGGCAAAGGACGGCGCAGGAATCGCGCCCCGGGGCGCTCCGGCAGACACGGAAGGGTCGATCACATGCAGGCACCGGATCTGCTGCGCCGTGACCCCCAGGACCAGCCAGGTCCGCTGGTGCTCCGGCCCCACTTCCACCGTGATCACGCGCTGCTGCGGCCCGATACCCACGGTGGAGACCACCTTGGACGCGGCGCTCGCCGCCACTCCCGGCCCGCCACCCTGGCGTTGCTGCATGCGCCGGATCCACCAGGGCAGCGTGGCAATGGCCGCCACGAAGAGCACGACGATGACCAGCGTCTGCGTCATGTTGCCGCCCGCGCTATCCACGGCTGACCCTTCGCAGGCGTTCCGACGGCGTGACCACATCGGTCAGGCGGATACCGAACTTGTCGTTCACCACCACCACCTCGCCCTGGGCGATGAGATAGCCATTGACCAGCACGTCCATGGGCTCGCCGGCCAACGCGTCCAGTTCGACCACCGAGCCTTGCGCCAGCTGGAGGATGTACTTGATCGGCACCTTGGTCCGGCCCAGCTCCACCGACAGCTGCACCGGAATGTCCAGCACCATGTTGATGTCGTTGACCGGAGAGTCCGAGTTGGCCGAGAACGGCCGCACCGGGTCGCCAGCCAGGGGGCCGCCCTGGTCCGCAGCAGGCTCGTCCGTGCGCTTTTGCTCCTCCAGCGCCTCGGCCCAGCCGGCAAACGGATCGTCCGCGCTGGCGTCCTTGTTGTCGTTGTCGCCTTCAGTTGACATTCTTTTCTCCCAGCCAGCTCAGATCGGAATTGCGCAGGCATTCCTCGATTCGAATGGCGTATTTCGCGTTGTGCGTGCCGTACTGGCACTCAAAAATGGGCACGCCTCCGATGGAGGCACGGATGCGGGGTTCGCGGTCGAGTTCGATGAAATCGCCGGGCTTCATGGCCAGCAACTGCTCCACCGTGGCATCGGCCTTGGCCAGTTCAGCCACCAGCGTCACCTCCGCGGCCTGGATTTCCCGCGTGAGCACACGCACCCACCGGCGGTCCACTTCGATGGAGTCGCCCTGCGTGGACGAATACAGCACGTCGCGGATAGGCTCCAGCGTCGCATAGGGCATGCAGATATGAATTGCGCCGGACAGGTCCCCGATCTCCAGCTGGAACGCCGTGGAGACCACGATTTCGCTGGGGGTCGCGATGTTGGCGAACTGTGGCTGCATTTCCGACCGCTGGTACTCCAGTTCGAGCGGATAGATGCCGTGCCATGCCTTTTTGTACTCGGCGCAGATCACATCGACCAGGCGGTTGATGACCCGCTGCTCGGTCGGGGAAAAATCCCGCCCTTCGATGCGGGTCTGGAACTTGCCCACGCCGCCATACAGCGTGTCGATGATGCCGAACACCAGGGACGGCTCGCACACGATCAGCCCGCTGCCGCGCAGCGGACGAATGGCGACGATGTTGAAGTTGGTCGGCACCGCCAGCTCGCGCAGGAAAGCGCTGTAACGCTGCACCGACACCGTGCCCACCGAGATTTCCGGGCTGCGCCGGATGAAATTGAACAGGCCGATGCGGAAGTTGCGCGCGAACCGCTCGTTGACGATTTCCATCGTCGGCATCCGGCCGCGCACGATGCGCTCCTGGCTGGAGATGTCGTAATTGCGGACCGCTCCGGTCTCGGCCACTTCCTCGACCGACTTCTGGCTCTCACCCGTGACACCCTCCAAAAGGGCATCGACCTCTTCCTGCGACAGAAATGAATCACTCATGGCAGTCTCCTGTCGCCGTCACTGGATGATGAAACTGGAGAAAAGGACTTGCCGCACAGGATTCGTATCGGCGGCAGGCTTGGCACGCGGTGCCTCTTCTTCGTCCTCCACCTCCTGGCTGGCGGGGCGCTTGCGGGGCTTGGGCACCGTGTATCCCAAGGGCTTGGAGACTTCGCGCCGGATATCGGTCGCCAGTTTTTCCTTGCCTTCGCGGCCCAGCAGCTCCTCGGAGGTGCGTTGGGACACCAGCATCAGGATGGCGCTGCGGATGCTCGGCAGGTAGAGCTTGACCTGCTCTGCCGTTTTCGCATCGGCCAGTTCCAAGGTGAGACCGATCTGGGCGAATCGCTCTCCACCAGTATCGGCCAGGTTCACGACCATGTTGTCGATGGGCAGGAAGGTGGGAGCCACCTTGGGCGCTGCCGGGGCATGGGGGCGGGCCTCTGCGCCCTCCTCGTCTTCGGCATGGCTGCGGCTGCTCATGATGAACCAGGCCGCGCCTGCACCAGCGATGACCAGCAGGGCAACGACCACACCGATGATGAGCATCTTCTTGCTCTTGGCCTTGGGTGGCGCTGCGGCGGCAGGATTGGCAGACACGTTGGGATTCCTTGCGCAACAAATTCAGGACAGGGCGGCACAGCGAGGGCCGCACAGGCGGCACACCTCATTCGATGTCCCCATTATTGGGCGTCCCGGCTTTCGATAATAGCCAGAATAAAAGCCCAAAACCATGGCTTTCAGCCTCCTAGGGCGGCGCTTCGTCCAGAACCGATGCGGGATGCCGGCCCACCCGGACATGCCGCCTGCGGCCATTCTTCGGCCCGGTGCGCCTGGGCCGGCTCGCGTTCAGGCAAAGACGTCCAGCGCGCGGGCGGAACCCGAAGGGCTCTTCACGGCCAAGCCCGCTCCCGAGCCCACGCCGGCGGCGGCCTGCACCTGGGCGTGCCGTGCCGGTCCGTCGCGGTCCGAAGCGGGGCGGCGGCCGTCGCTGCCCGAAGCCCCTGCACCGTCGCTACCCGACTGCCCCACGGTGACACCGGACAACTCCAGCCCCTCGCTGCGCAACAGATCCCGCAGTTGCGCCGCGCTGGAGTCCAGCCATTCGCGGGTGTTGGCTTGGTCACTGCGGAACGTGACATGCGCTTCATTGCCCGACAGCGACACCATGACCTCCACGGGCTGGCCTTCACGATCGATGGTGAGTTCGGCGTTCTGTGTTTTCTGGTGCACCCAGTAGGCGACCTGTTCGGCGATCTGGTCCTCCACCCCCACCTGGGATGGGTCGGCCAGCACACCTGAGCCATCGTTGGCCACCGGCGCGTCGCTCAGGGAAAAGCCCATTCCGGACTCCGCTCCGGAAGCGCCACCCCGTGACGATTGCCCATCGGAGGCCCCGGACTCCATGCCACGCTCCGAAGAGCGCAACGCCACCGCTTCGGCCAGCGCGCCAGCGACCGGCACAGCCGCACCCAGGGCATCCTGCGGTGCCCGCGCCAATGCTGGCCCCCCGGCGGCGCCCGCTCCATCGCGTCGGTCCGGCGCCAAGGCAGCGACCGCTGCGGTCAATGCGCCAGGCATCTCTGCCGAAGCCGGCTTCCTGTCTTCCTTGCCCAGCGCATTGCGCAGGCCGGCAGCACCCGTTCCTGCCGCGGATGGGTCCACGCCCAAACCGGCAGCGGAGGAACCCGCAGCCGCCGAAAGGCGCGCCTGCAGGCCCTTATGAGGCGTGCTGCCAGGGACCACCGGTGCAGCCGTATCGGACAGATCCGTTGCACGGTCCATCCAGGCCGTCTGTCCGACCAGGCTGCCCGAGTCCATCAGGCCGTTGAATCCATTGGCCCAGGCGCCCGTTCCAGCGTTGTCGCCCAACACCCGGCCCAGCGGTTGGCCCAGCATGCCCTGCTGCGCACCAGCCTGTGCCAGGATCTGCCCCTGGCCTTGGGGCAGCTGGGTAGGAAATTGCCCCCCCTGCAGCGCCGCCAGTGCGGCAGGGTCCAACGGCAGTGCACCGGCTTCGCCGGCCTGCAGCCAGCTGGCCTGGGCCGCGCTTGGATCGGCCGGCAGGGCCCCTGCGGTGCCATCCCCGAATGCAGTGGTATCCATAGCGGCCAGCAGCAGGGAGAAGCCACCCTGCCCCGCGGCCTGCTGCGTAGCATCCTGCGCTGAGCTGGCCTTGCCGGCGGCACGCGCGCCGCGCGTCTCGTGGGTCGTGTGCGAGCTGTTGATGCGTGTCGGTTCCATGTTCACCACTCCTTCGGCCCCTGCTGGCCCTGGGTTGCGTTTTCCTTGCCGAATTGCAGCGCAGCGCGCTCATCGGTTTGCTTCTGATCGCGACGCGCCTGAAGCTTGTCCATCTCGCGGCGCCGTTTCTCGACCACTTTCCTCAATGCCGACAGCCGCAACTCGGCCGCCAGCACGGCACGGGTGGCATGTTCCACGCGCCCGGCCTGGTCGCCCACCACCCCGGTCTGCAGGCCGACCGCATGGGCGAGCCGGTCCATGAACTGGTAGTGGTGGTACATGACTTCGGGCTTGACGGTGGTGTCGGCCTGCGCGCCCCAGCGTCCCTGGGTTTCCAGCGCGTAGCCTTCCAGTTGCTGCAGTTGGGCCTGCGATGCCTGGCGCGCGCGCTGCGCGTCCTGCAGCACCTGCCGCGCCTCGTCGCGCTTGCGCTCGGCCATTTCGACGGCCACCAGAAAAGCATTCAGCGAAGACATGGTCGGTTCACCCCTGGCCCATCAATGGTTGAGCACCGCGCCCATGAAGCCCAGGCTTTCGCCCATGGGCGCCGCTTCGAACATGTTCTGCTGCAAAAAGTCCGCCATGGCGGGCTGCAGCCGGATGGCTTCGTCCAGCGCCGGGTCGGAGCCGCTCATGTAGGCGCCCACCTGGATCAGGTCACGGCTCTTCTGGTAGCGCGAATACACCGCGCGGAACCGCCGGGCCAGTTCGAAATGCTCCCGCGACACCACGTTGTGCATCACGCGCGAGGCCGACTGCTCGATGTCGATGGCCGGAAAGTGCCCCGTTTCCGCCAGCGCGCGGGACAGCACGATGTGCCCGTCCAAGATGGCGCGCGCCGCATCGGCGATCGGGTCCTGCTGGTCATCGCCTTCGGACAGCACTGTGTAGAAGGCCGTGATGGAGCCCACCCCGTGCAATCCGTTGCCGCTGCGCTCCACCAGCGCCGGCAGCTTGGCAAAGCAGCTGGGCGGGTAACCCTTGGTGGCGGGCGGCTCGCCGATGGCCAGCGCGATCTCGCGCTGCGCCATGGCATAGCGGGTGAGCGAATCCATCAGCAGCAGCACGTGCTTGCCCTTGTCGCGAAAGTGCTCCGCAATCGCCGTGGCGTACGCGGCGCCCTGCATGCGCAGCAGCGGCGGCGCATCGGCTGGCGCCGCCACCACGACGGCGCGACCCCGGTCTTCCTCTCCGAGGATGTCTTCCACGAATTCCTTGACCTCGCGGCCACGTTCGCCAATCAGGCCGACGACGATCACATCGGCCTGCGTGTAGCGCGCCATCATCCCCAGGAGCACGCTCTTGCCCACGCCCGAGCCGGCGAACAGCCCCAGGCGCTGGCCGCGCCCCACGGTGAGCAGGGCGTTGATGGCACGCACGCCTGTGTCCAGGGTCTCGCGCACGGGATCGCGGTCCATGGCGTTGATCTGGCGCCGGTCCATGGGCTCGGAATTCACGTTGACCACGGCACCGCCATGGTCCAGCGGAATGCCCTGGGAATCGATCACGCGCCCCAGCAGCCCGTCACCCATCGGCAGCCGCAGCACGCCGGCGGCCGGCGATGGCCGGGCGTCCTCGCCGAGCCTCGGCTGGGGCACATATGCCGCCGCAGGCACCACGCTGGCCCCGCTGGACAGCCCGTGGATGTCCCCCGCCGGCATCAGGAAAGCGCGGTCGGCCGAGAACCCGACGACCTCCGCCAGCACCGGCTCGTGGCCAGGCATCTGCACCATGCACTGCGACCCCACGGGCGCGCGGATGCCAACGGCCTCCAGCACCAGCCCCGTCAATCGGGTGAGCGTGCCGCGGGTTTCCAGGGGCGCGCCCTGCGCGACGCGGGCCCGCGCATCCGCCATGAAACGGCCCCAGGCCGTGTCCGCCGGGCTCTGGACATCGGCCCCAGCGGGTGCATCCGGCAACAGCGAAGTTTCAGGGAGGGTGTCAGCCATGGGCTTTCTCCCCTTCGGCATCCCAGGCGGACGCCAGGCCCAGCGCGGCGATCGCACGCTCCCAGCGCCGGCCCAGCGAGCCATCGATCACCGTCCCGGCCGACTCCACGAAGCAATCGCCTGCGGCCACGGCCGCATCGGGCAGCCACTGAACCTTGGCCCCCGCATAGGCTTCGCCCAGCGGTTTTTCAAGCACCTCCCAGTCGGCGGGATTCATGCGCACCGTGGCCGGGCGGCCTTCGGCGATCAGCATGCCCAGGGCTTCGCGCACCACGGGCAGCAAGGCCTGCGGCTGGCTCGACAGTTCCTGGCGGATCACCTGGCGAGCAATGTCGCAGGCCAGCTGCAGCACTTCCTGCGCGACATGCTGCTGCATGTGGACGAGGCTGGCCTGGGCCGCCTGCACCACCTGGTCCATCCGCTGCGCGACCTCCTGGCCCTGGCCGGCGATGTAGTCGTCCATGCGCTGCTGCCATTCCAGCCCGGCCTTTTCCTCGCCATGGGCTTGGCCCTGCTCGAAGCCCTCCTGCCGCGCCGCTTCCAGGGCGCTCAGGTGCGTGGCCTCGTCAAAGACGACCGGAAGGGGTTCCGGTTCGGGCTCTGGCGCCGGGGGCAGCAGATCCGATCCGTCCACGGCGCCGAACTGCCACTGGGTCACCTCCCCGACCTCTTCGCTGGGGATGAACCGCGTGTAGCTGCGCGGGTTATACGAATGCGTCATCACCGCCGCCTCCGATCACGATCTGGCCTTCATCCGACAGGCGGCGAACGGTCTTGAGGATTTCCTTTTGCTGGGCCTCGACTTCGGACAGCCGCATCGGGCCACGCGACTCCAGGTCTTCGCGCATGGCCTCGGCGGCGCGCGACGACATGTTGGCCAGGAATTTCTCGCGCAGCTCGGGCACGGCGCCCTTGAGCGCCACGATGAGCGTTTCGGACGCCACTTCCTTGAGCACGGTCTGGATCGCACGGTCGTCGAGCTTGGCCACGTCGTCGAAGACGAACATCTTGTCCATGATCTTCTGGGCCAGGTCGGGGTCGTAGCCCCGGATCGACTCCAGCACCACGCTGTCCATGTTGGAGCCCAGCAGGTTGATGATCTCGGCCGCCGCCTTGACGCCGCCCAGCGAACTCTTGCGGATCTTGTCGCCCCCCGCCAGCACCTTGAACAGCACCTCGTTGAGGTCCTTGAGCGCAGTGGGCTGGATGCCCTCCAACGTGGCCACGCGCAGCAGCACCTCGCTGCGCTGGCGGTCGGTGAGCTGCATCAGCACGGCTGCGGCCTGCTCGGAATCGAGGTGCACCAGAATGGCAGCGACGATCTGCGGGTGCTCGTTGCGCAGCAACTCGGCCACCGACAGCGGGTCCATCCACTTCAGGCTTTCGATGCCGGAAACGTCGCCGCCCTGGAGAATCCGGTCGATCAGCAACGCGGCCTTGTCATCGCCCAGCGCGCGCTTGAGCACCGAGCGAACGTAGTTGCTGGTGTCGGACACCAGCAGGCTCTGCGCCGCGGCATCGCCGGAGAAGCGGTTGATGACCGAATCGACCTTCTCGCGCGAAACCGAGCGCATGCGGGCGATGGTCTCGCCCAGTTTCTGCACTTCCTTCGGCGACAGATGCTTGAAGACCTCGGCGGCTTCCTCTTCGCCGAGGGACATCAGCAAAATCGCAGCATCGTTCAGGCCTTGGTCATCCATGGAAAGCTCGTGGTTTCATGCGTCGGTGGGAAATCATCGCACGGCGCCGCGTCACGACTCGCCGTTGACCCACGTCTTGAGGATATTCGCCACGGCCATCGGGTTCTCCTTGGCCAGCACACGGGCCTCCTCCAGGCGCAGTTGCTCGGGCGTCTGGGCGACCTCCTCGGGCTTGGACGGCGCGGCCAGCGCCGGGCGCTGCGGCTCTTCCGCCTCGATGGCGTCGAGCTGGCCGCCCTGGGCCACCGGAATCGCCCGGGGCTTGCCCATGCCCTTGATGGCGGGGCGCACCAGGCCGAGCAGTACCATGGCCGCGAACAGGGACATGCCCACGGGCCAGCCCAGGCTCTTGGCCAGCTCGATCATCTCGGGCTGCTTCCACAGCGGCAGGTCCACCACGGGCGTGGAATCGACCAGGAACGGCGTGTTCATGAGGTTCACCGAGTCGCCACGCTCCTTGTTGAAGCCGATGGTTTCGCGCACCAGTGCCGTCATCTGCTCCAGTTGCTCGGGCGACAGGGCCTTGTTGGTGGGCGCCTTGCCCGCGGCTTCCGCCACGGCCTGGTAATTCACCACCACCGCCGCGCTCACACGCTTGAGGGCGCCGCTGCCGCCGCGCGTCACGCGGACGGTCTTGTCCACTTCGTAGTTGGTGATGGATTCGCGCTTGCTGCCCGTGCCCTGCGCGCCCTGTTGACCGGCGGCCGTCGGTGCGGGGTTGGCGCCGTTGATGGGCGCGGTCGAAGGCTGGGGCGGCTGGTTGCTGGTGGCGCCGGGCACGCCGCTGGGCGGCTGGGCGCCCTGGGTGCCGGCGCTTTCCACGACCTGCTGGCTGCGCACGGCGCTGGCGTCGGGCGTCTGGTTGGGGCGGTGCTGCTCGGAGGTGGATTCGGTCTGGCTGAAATCGACCTCGGCCGTCACCTGCGCCTTGACGTTGTTCTTGCCCACCACCGGCTCCAGGATGTCCAGGATGCGGCGCGTGTACTGCTGCTCGATCTGCTGCACGTAGCTCAGTTGCTGTGCGTCCACGCCCGAACCGGCGGCCGTGTCGGGGGGACTGCGACAGCAGCTTGCCGGTATCGTCCAGCACGCTCACGGCGGAGGGCGACAGCTCCGGCACGCTGGAGGCCACCAGATGAACGATCCCAGCCAGCTGCGTGCGGTCCAGGAAACGGCCGGGGAACAGGCTCAGCAGCACCGACGCGGAAGGCTTTTGCTGCTCGCGGAAGAACCCGTTCTGGTTGGGCAGGGCCAGATGCACGCGTGCGCTTTGCACCGAAGACAGCGCCTGGATCGAGCGGGTCAGCTCGCCCTCCAGGCCGCGCTGGAAGTTCAGCCGCTCCTGGAACTGGGTGACGCCGAACCGGTTCGTCTCCATCAGCTCAAAGCCCGTCACCGAGCCCTTGGGCAAGCCCTGGGTGGCCAGGCGCAGGCGCACGTCGTGCACGCGCTCGGCCGGAATCAGGATGGCGCCGCCGCCCTCGGCATATTTGTAGGGCACGTTCATCGTGGACAGCTGGGCCACGATGGCACCGCCATCCTTGTCGCTCAGGTTGGCGAACAGCACCCGGTAGTCCGGCTGGCGGCTGAAGACCACCGCGGCGACCACGGCAGCGATCAGCAAGACCATGCCTGCGCCCAGGCGCATCCGCTGGCCCCGTTCGAGCGCGGAAAACCGCTGCATCCACGAGGGGTTGGCGGGACTGATGACAGGGACTTCAGCAACTGCGGACATGGTGCTTTCCAAAAGGTCCGACCCGGCAGAGGGTTGGCGTGGGGCGATTATTGGACGAGCCCCTTGCCGACGTAGCCGAGATAAGGCCGTCGTTTCACCATCTATTCCCCAGGATGGCGCGGCGCCGGCCCCCTAGGATTGCACCATCCCGCCATTCCTTCGGACACAGCCATGGACCTCCGCATATCAAGCCCCACCACGCCACTTGCAGGCGCCGGCCTTGCGCGCCGTGCCGCGGCACCGCAGGACTCGCAGGAAGTGGGGTTTTCCTCGGCGCTCAAGGGCGCGCTGCAGTCGGTCAGCGCCTCCCAGAACCGGGCGGCCGACCTGCAAAAGGAAGTGCAGATGGAAAATCCGGCCGTCAGCCTGGAAGAAACCATGGTGGCGATCCAGAAGGCCCAGATCGGCTTTCAGGCCACGCTGCACGTGCGCAACCGCATGGTTCAGGCCTACACCGACATCATGAACATGCAGGTTTGACGCCAGCCCAGCAACATCCAACCCATCATTGCCTATTACTTTTTATATCGCTTAATGCCCTAGTCGTTTATTGCACTGGAAGGCCATTTGGACCTGGTAATACCTTGCACCGCTGCGGCTGATACATCCGCGCCGCATGGGCTTTCGATTCCCTGCACGCCCACATCAAACCCTCTCGGCGGCGGCGATCCTGAAAACAACACGG
>NZ_BAAJYS010000044.1:0-22541 GCF_057543315.1 Acidovorax sp. KPB24-07 | reverse complement strand
GTGATCGTGCTGGCGGCCATCGCCGGCTGGGTGCTGCAGCAGGCCGACCGTTCCGCGCAGCAACTGGCCGCGACCGGCCAGTCGCTGATGCAGTCGCAACGCCTGGCCAAATCCGTTTCGCAGGCGCTGGTGGGCAGCCCGCAGGCCTTCCCGGACGTGATGGAGAGCTCGGGCTCGCTGGCACGCGACGTGCGCGCATTGAACAGCGGCGACAACGAACGCAACGTGCAGGCGCTGGGCGAGACGTTCAAGCCCGACCTGGAGGCCGTGACGCCGCTGATGGAGCGCGCCGAGCGCAACGCCAGCGTGGTGATGGGCCAGCAGAAGATCCTGACGCAGGTGGGCGACGCGCTTCGCACCATCAATCGCCAGTCGTCCGATCTGCTGGAAATCGCTGAAACGATCTCCTCGCTCAAGCTGCAGCAGAACGCCCCGGCCGCTGAAATCTCCGCCGCCGGCCAGCTGGTGATGCTGACCCAGCGCATCGGCAAGTCCGCCAACGAATTCCAGACCACCGAAGGCGTGAGCCCCGAGGCCGTGTTCCTGCTGGGCAAGGACTTGAACTCGTTCAAGGAAATCGCCCAGGGCATGCTGGACGGCAGCGCCGACCTGCGCCTGGCCGCCACCCGGGATGCTCAGACCCGAGAGCAACTGGAAAGCCTGATCAAGCTCTACGAACAGACGCGTTCGCAAGCCAGCGCCATTCTGGGCAACCTGCAAGGCCTGGTGTCCGCCCGTGAAGCGCAGTCCGCCATCATCGCCGACAGCGAACCCCTGCGCCGCCAGCTCGAAGGCCTGCAGACCAAGCTGTCGTCCCAGACGGGCCTGGGCGCCGGCCAGTTCGCCGCGCTGGCCATCGCCGGCCTGTTCGTGCTGCTGTGCGGTATCGGCATCTCGCGCGTCCAGCTGATGGACAGCCGCTCGCGCCAGGCCTCTGCCGAATCGCAGCAAAAGGACGCCCGCCGCCAGGAGCAGGAAGCCAAGCGCGTGAACGACGCCAACCAGGCCGCCATTTTGCGTTTGATGAACGAACTGCAGTCGGTCGCCGAAGGCGATTTGACCCAGGAAGCCACCGTGACGGAAGACATCACCGGCGCCATTGCCGACTCGGTGAACTACACGGTGGAAGAGTTGCGCCAGCTGGTGGGCAGCGTGCAGAACACGGCCACCCGCGTGGCACAGACGACGTCCCAGGTGGACAGCACCTCGACCGAGCTGCTGGCCGCTTCGACCGAGCAGCTGCGCGAAATTCGCGAAACCGGCCGCTCGGTGCTCGACATGGCGAGCCGAATCAACGAAGTGTCCACGCAGGCGCAGGAATCCGCCTCGGTGGCGCGCCAGTCGCTGCAAGCGGCCGATTCCGGCCTGCAGGCCGTGCAGAACGCCATCGGCGGTATGAATTCCATCCGCGACCAGATCCAGGACACCTCCAAGCGCATCAAGCGCCTGGGCGAATCGTCGCAGGAGATCGGCGAAATCACCGAGCTGATTTCCGACATTACCGAGCAGACGAACGTGCTGGCACTGAACGCCGCCATCCAGGCCGCATCGGCCGGTGAAGCCGGTCGCGGCTTCTCGGTGGTGGCGGAAGAAGTGCAGCGGCTGGCCGAGCGTTCCGCCGATGCCACGCGCCAGATCTCGGCGCTGGTGAAGGCCATTCAGACCGACACGCAGGATGCCGTGGCCGCCATGGAGCGTTCCACGCAGGGTGTGGTGGAAGGGGCCCGACTGTCCGACAGCGCCGGTACGGCCCTGACCGAGATCGACCGCGTGTCGCGCCGCCTGGCCGACCTGATCGAGCAGATTTCGTCCTCCACGTCCCGCGAAGCCGAACTGGCCAACGAAGTGGCCGACAACATCCAGCACATTTTTGCGGTGACCGAACAGACCGGCGAAGGCACCCGCACGACGGCCCAGCAGGTGCGCGAGCTGTCGCACATGGCTGAAGAACTGCGCCAGTCGGTTGCACGTTTCAAGATCGCCTGACGCGCGGACCCATCAACGAACTGGCTCGCGGAGCCGGGGACGAATCCATGTCATCTACTGACGCCGCAAACGCACCCGCCGCAGACTGGACCCAGGGTGAGCAGGACCTGGGTCCTCTTGCTTGGGTGCTCGATGAGTTGCGCAAGTCCCTCGACGGCGCCGTCAAGGCCATGCGCCGATTCGTACGCGACGCCGAACTGGCGCGCGAATCCGATCTGGCGTCGCTCGACGCCGGCACGTTGCGCATCGCGCGGCAGCAATTGCACCAGGCCAGCGGCGCGCTGGAGATGGTGGGCATGGGCCCGCCTGCACTCGTGCTGCGTGCCATGGAAGCGGCGGTGCAGAAGTTCGTGCACCGGCCCGAACTGTGCAGCGACGAAGCCGCCGGCGTGATCGAGCGCGCGAGCTTCGCGCTGGTCGAATACCTGGAAAGCGTGCTGGCGGGCAAATCCGTCTCCCCGGTGGCGCTGTTTCCCCAATACCGCGATGCCCAGGCGCTGGCGGGCGCGGAACGCGTGCATCCGGCCGACCTGTGGCCGGTGGAGCGGCGCTTTCGCGAGCCCGACTTCGCCGTGTCCGTGCCGCCGCTCGACTACGGCCCCGAGGCGCGTGCGCGGCTCGACTCGGCCGTGCTGCGCATCGTCAAGACGGGCGACCTGACTGCGGCAAGCGATCTGCGCGACATCTGCCTGGCCTTCGTGGCATCGCAGTCGGACCGCCAGTCGCGCGCGTTCTGGAAGATCTGCGCGGGCTTCTTCGAGGCGCTGTCCAAGGGGCGGCTCAACCCCGATCTGTACGTGAAGCGCGTGGCCTCCCGCGTGCTCATGCAATATGCCACCCTGGCCAAGGGCGATCCGACCATTGCCGACCGGCTGGTGCAGGACCTGCTCTTTTTCTGCTCCCAGGCGCGGCCGCTGGCGGCCAACGAACCCGCGGGCGATGGATCGGCGCTGCAGGCCGTGCGCCAGGCATTCGGCCTGGACCGGTTCAAGGCCGTGGATTACGAAACCCCCCGGTTCGGTCTGTTCGATCCGGCGCTCCTGGCCCAGGCGCGCAAGCGCATGTCGGCCGCCACAGAAACCTGGTCGGCCCTCGCAGGCGGCGACCGCAACAAGCTCAAGCCGGCCACCGACCAGTTCAGCCTGGTGTGCGATTCGCTGTCCAAGCTGCATCCGGGCAGCGACAGCCTCGCCAAGGCGCTGACCCGCGCCGTGGAGGTGACCACCCGCTCCGGAGAGCCCCCGTCGCCGGCCCTGGCCATGGA
Organism: Acidovorax sp. KPB24-07; assembly: GCF_057543315.1. NCBI lineage: Bacteria > Pseudomonadati > Pseudomonadota > Betaproteobacteria > Burkholderiales > Comamonadaceae > Acidovorax > Acidovorax sp. KPB24-07. The sequence goes on along the minus strand of NZ_BAAJYS010000044.1, from coordinate 19,291 downwards.
GGTGGCGACGGCAGTGCTGTACCTGCAGGCCACGTTCGAAGAACTGGACTCCGCGCACGAATACATGACGGACCGCGCCGCGCGTCTGGCGGAGCGCCTGGACAACGTGACCGCGGGCGGCGAATCGGCCCCCCTCGAGCCCTGGATGGAAGAGCTGTACCGCCGCGTCAGCGACCACCAGACGATGGGCAGCGTGGTGGACGAGCTCCGGTCCACGCTCGGCGAGGCCGAAAAGGCCCTGGACCAGTATTTCCGCAACCCGGACGACCTGTCCACGCTGGCGCCCGTGCCGGGTCGCCTGGCGCAGATGCGCGGCGTGCTGTCGGTGCTGGGCCTGGACCAGGCATCTTTGGCAGTGCTGCGCATGCGCGACACCGTGGAGCGTCTGCTGATCGGTCAGGTTCCCGCAGCCGAGCGCCAGCAGGTGTTCGAGAAGCTGGGCAGCAGCCTGGGGGCCCTGGGTTTCCTGATCGACATGCTGAGCTACCAGCGCACCATGGCGCGCAAGCTGTTCGTCTATGACGAAGAGCTGGGCGAACTGCGCATTCTCATGGGCCGCGCCCGTGGCCGTGCCACCGATGCGCCCGAGGAAGTGAACGCCAAGGTCGAAGAGCGCGGCCCCGTGGTCGCGCCCGAAATCGTTCCCCGCGTGGAGCCCGCGCCCAAGGTGGTGCAGGAGTCGCTGGGTGAACTGGCCCCGACGCTGGAAGAAGTGCTGGAGTTGCCTTCCTCCGCTGCGGCGCTGGCCGAGGCCCCGCCGGCCGCCATCGAACCCGTGGAGAGCCTTCCCCCCGCGCCTGCGGCGCCCGCACCGGCCCCCGTGGCGGCTGCCGATGCCACGCAGGACGACGAGGAAGACGAGCTGCTCGACATCTTCCTGGAAGAAGCGCGCGAAGTGGTGGCCAACGGCCTGGCCGCGGTCGACGCCCTGACGGCCAAGCCGGCCGACCTGAGCGAGCAGACCACGCTGCGGCGCGCGTTCCACACGCTCAAAGGCAGCTCGCGCATGGTCGGCCTGGATGCCTTCGGCGAAGCGGCCTGGTCGATGGAGCAGGTGCTCAACGCCTGGCTGGCGGAGCAAAAGCCCATGCCCCCGGCCCTGCTGCAGCTGTCCGGCGAGGCCTTGCGGGCCTTCGGCGCCTGGGCGGACGACATTGCCGCGGGCGATGCCTCGGCCTGGCACCCCCGGGCGTTCAACGCATCGGCCGAAGCCATGCGCGACACCGGCACCTTCCTGCCGTTGGCCGTGCCCTCGGCCGGTGGCGCCGTGGCCGAAACGCCGGCCGATCCGTCGCCGACCGTGGCCGAAAAGCTGCCGGAGCCCTTGCCCGAGATCGATCTGCCTGCCGAAACGCCGGAGTTGCAGGCCACCCCCGCTGCTGCCGAGACCATCGAGGCCGCCGAGGCCGTCGAACCCGCGACGGCATCCGTGCCGGCCCATGAGTTCGACCTGATCCTCGAAGACGAGCCGCCGATGCTCGACTTCGCAGACACCGAAATGCCGGAACTGGCCGGTGCCGAACCAGCGCCGCAAGAGCCTGCGCAAGCCGCCGCGCCCGAAATGGCCGAAGACATCGACTTTTCGGTGTTCGCCGAGGCCCTGGCGGAAGAATTGCCCCCGGTCTCCGAGGCCCCTGCGCAGGAGCCGGTGCAGGACGTGCCGCTGCCTTCGCTCGACGATGTGCTGGTGGACGCGGCAGAACCGGCGGCGCTGTCCGAACTGTCGCAGGCCGAGCTGGCCGATCTGGCACTGGACCTGCCCGAAGACCTGGCGGCCGAGGCCTTGCCCGAGCTGGCCTTGGATGACTCTCTGCTGGAAATGCCCGAACTGGAGTCCGACGCGGCAGGTGTGTTGCTGGACGCCGCCGCCCACCAGGACGATTTGGCAACCGAGCCAGAACCACAGGCCGAGCCCGAGCCCGAAATGGCCTCCGTGCGGGACATGGTCGAGGTCGTGGAGGCCATGGAGGACGGGGTCGAGGACGTGCCGGCCGAACCGGTGGCCGACGCCGACGCCGAAGCGGCCGCGCAGGACGAGGCGGTGAAGGTCATCGAGACCTTGCGCATCGGCATCCCTCTGTACAACGTGTACCTCAACGAGGCCGACGAATGGTCGCGCCGCCTGGCCACCTGCCTGCAGGAATGGGCGTTGGAACTGCACGAACTGTTGCCCGACACGGCCGTGGCCCTGGCGCATTCGCTGGCCGGCAGCTCGGCCACCGTGGGCTTCCATGCCCTGTCGGAAATGGCGCGTGCCCTGGAGCATGCGCTGCAGCACGTGCAGCTGCGCGGGGAAGGCACGGCCGATCAGGCCCGCGTGTTCCTGGCGGCGGCCGACGACATCCGCCGCCTGCTGCACCAGTTCGCCGCAGGCTTCCTGAAAGAGCCGAACCAGCAGGTGCTGGCCGAGCTGCGCGAGATTTTGCAGACCGAGGTCGGCAGCGGCCTGGCCGCGCTGGAGAGCGAGAGCGAGGCCCTGGCCGACGAGCCTGCGCAGGCCTTGCAGGAACTGCCCCCGGCCGAAGCACTGGCTGCCGAACCCGTGCAGGTGCCGGCGGTCGAGGAGACCGCCGAAGCCGACGTGCCGGGCGAAGAGACTTTGCCGGAACCGGTGCAAGAGGCCCAGACGGATTCCGCAGAGGCCCCGTCCGAGCCCGAAGACGTGCCTGCGCCGGTGGCCCGGGGCTACGTGGCGCCTGCGTTGTCGGTCGTGGTGTCCAACCCGTACGACGACGAGGTGGACGCGGCCATCGCCCATGCGGTGGCGCAGTCGTCCGATATCGACGACGACATCGACGCGCTGGACGTCATCGACCCGGACCTGTTCCCCATCTTCGAGGAAGAGGCGATCGAGTTGCTGCCGGTGCTGGGCGCCGCGCTGCGGCAGTGGGCCGCCCGTCCCGAGAACCTGGGCGCCCGCAGCGAACTGCTGCGCGCCCTGCACACCCTCAAGGGCAGCTCGCGGCTGGCCGGTGCCATGCGTTTGGGCGAGATGGCCCACCGCCTGGAGTCGGCCGTCGAGCAGATCGACGTCGAAGATCCCAAGGCGGAGCTGATCGAGCCCCTGCTGGCCAGTTTCGACGGCCTGCAGGCCAGTTTCGATGCGCTGCGCAAGATCGGCTCGCAAGGCCTGGCCGAGCCCGTGGCCGTGGCCCCGGTGCCCGCCTCCGAGCGGCAGGATTCGCCGCCATCGGTGCCGGCCTCGGCCGAGGCCCCCGAGGCACCGGTGCTGCAGAAGCTGCCCGCGGTGCGCCTGCCGGCGGCCTCGCAGCTCACCGCCGTGCGGCCCGTGTCGAGTCAGTCGGTGCGCGTGCGTGCCCAGCTGCTCGACCGGCTGGTCAACCAGGCGGGCGAGGTGATGATCGCCCGTTCGCGCCTGGATGTGCGCCTGGGGCAGATGAAGGGTTCCCTGGCCGATCTGTCGGGCAACCTGGATCGCCTGCGCCAGCAGCTTCGCGACATCGAGGTGCAGGCGGAGTCGCAGATGCAGTCGCGGCTGGCGCTGTCCAAGGATTCGGCCGCAGGCTTCGATCCGCTCGAGTTCGACCGCTTCACGCGGGTGCAGGAACTGACGCGCATGATGGCCGAGTCGGTGAACGACGTGGCCACGGTGCAGCGCAACCTGCAGCGTTCCATGGAAGGCGCGGAAGACGATCTGATCGCGCAGGGCCGCCAGGCCCGCGAGCTGCAGCGCGACCTGCTGCGCACCCGCATGGTGGAGTTCGAAGGCATTTCCGAGCGCCTGTACGCCGTGGTGCGCCAGGCGTCCAAGGAGACCGGCAAGCAGATCAAGCTGGACATCTCCGGCGGCTCCATCGAGATGGACCGGGGCGTGCTGGACCGCATGACGCCCGCCTTCGAACACCTGCTGCGCAATTGCGTGGCCCACGGCATCGAGGCCCCCGAGGTCCGGACGGCCGCGGGCAAGCCGGCGTCGGGCACCATCACGGTGGACCTGCACCAGGAAGGCAACGACGTCTCGGTCGAGTTTCGCGACGACGGCGCGGGCCTGAACATCGACCGCATCCGGGCCAAGGCCGTGGACCAGGGGCTGATCCCTGCGGACGCCGAGCTGAGCACGGCCGATGCCGCCAACCTGATTTTCACGCCGGGCTTCTCGACGGCGAACGAGATCACCGGCCTGTCCGGGCGGGGCATCGGCATGGACGTCGTCCGGGCCGAAGTCAACGCCCTGGGCGGCCGCATCGAGACCCACACCACGGCGGGGCAGGGCACTTCCTTCCGCATGGTGCTGCCGCTCACCACGGCCGTGACGCAGGTGGTGATGCTGCGCGCGGGCGACCTGACCATCGGCGTGCCGGCCAACCTGGTGGAGATCGTGCGCCGCACGACGGCCAGCGAGCTGGATGCCGCTTACCAGCAAGGTGCGTTCGAGGACGGCGTGGAGGCCTTGCCGTTCTTCTGGGCAGGTGCCTTGCTGCAGTCTTCGCAGCGCAGCAGCGAGACCTCGGGCAAGACCCGTCCGGTGGTGGTGCTGCGCAGCGCGTCGCAGCGCATCGCGGTGCACGTGGACGAAGTGCTGGGCAACCAGGAAGTGGTGGTAAAGAACCTCGGGCCGCAGCTGTCGCGCCTGCCAGGTCTGGCGGGCATGTCGGTGCTGGCCTCCGGTGCCGTCGTGCTGATCTACAACCCTGTGGCGTTGTCCACGGTGTACGGCGACCAGGTGCGGGCCCAGCTGGCAGCGCTGTCGGCGCCGGCCGGCGGTGCCGAAGCGCAAGGCGGCGGCGATGGCGAGCGCAAGGCGGCGGTGCCAGCCCTGTCGGCGGCCAGCCAGGTGCCCCTGGTGCTGGTGGTGGACGATTCGATCACGGTGCGCCGCGTCACGCAGCGCCTGCTGCAGCGCGAAGGCTACCGCGTCGTGCTGGCGGCCGATGGCCTGCAGGCCCTGGAGCGGCTGCAGGAAGAGCGCCCGACCGTCGTGCTGTCCGACATCGAAATGCCGCGCATGGATGGCTTCGACTTGGCCCGGAATATCCGTGCCGATGCGGTGCTGCGCGACCTGCCGATCATCATGATCACCTCGCGCATCGCGCAAAAGCACCGCGAGCATGCGGCCGAACTGGGGGTGAACCACTACCTGGGCAAGCCGTATTCGGACGAGGAGCTGCTGAGCTTGGTGCAGCACTACGCGCGGGCGGCCGCCGAAGCGGCCGTGGCCTGAGCCACCCCGCTGCCACCGCCATGAGGGCCGCTTCCGAGCGGCCCTTTTTCTTTTCATCCAGAGCGCCGGCCGCACCACCAGATCAAGGTGGCTGTCGGCATGGTTGCGCGCTGTCTCGCCCAGGCCATTGCACCGCCAGTCGCCGCCGCCGGGTCAGTCCTTTGCGGCCTTGACCACCCCGTACCGCGCGAGCGTGCGTTGCCGCGCCTCGTCATGGTCCACCACCGGGCGGGGGTAGTCCTTGCCAAGCACCACGCCCGCCGCCTGCAGCTCCAGGGGAGCCGCCGTCCAGGGCGCATGCAGCGCCTTGCCCTGCAGGCCCGCCAGTTGCGGCAGATAGCGGCGGATGAATTGGCCGTCCCGATCGAACTTCTCGCTCTGGCTCACGGGGTTGAAGATGCGAAAGTAGGGCTGGGCGTCGCAGCCGCTGGAGCTGGCCCATTGCCAGCCGCCGTTGTTGGCCGACAGGTCGAAGTCATTCAGCTTCTCGGCAAAGTAGCGCTCGCCCCATCGCCAGTCGAGACCCAGGTCCTTGGTGAGAAAGCTGGCCACCACCATGCGCAGGCGGTTGTGCATGTAGCCCGTCTGGTTGATCTGCGCCATGGCGGCATCGACCAGCGGGTAGCCCGTGCGGCCCTCGCACCACGCGGCGAACAGGGCTTTGGCGTGGGCGCCGCTTTCCCATTCGATCGCATCGTAGGCCGGCTTGAAGCTGGCGCCCGCCACGTGGGGGTGGTGGGCGAGGATCTGGAAGTAGAAGTCGCGCCAGATCAGCTCGCTCAGCCAGGTGGCGGCCCCGGCGCTGCCTTTGCGGCTGCGTTCGTGCGCCGCGCGTGCGGCCACCCGGGGCGACAGCGTGCCGAAGCGCAGGTGCACGCTCAGGTAGCTCGGGCCCTTCACCGCCGGGAAGTCGCGGGCCTCGCCGTAGTGGTCGATGCGGCCGAGGAAGTCCTCGAACAGGGCCTGCGCGCCCTGCATGCCCGTGGGCAGGTGCAGTGACTTCAGGCCCGTGGGCTCGAACCCCAGCGACTGCAGCGACGGCACCCCGCGGCGCAGGCCCGCAGGCCTGGGGGCCAGCCGGGCGGCGTGGCGCTCGACGGGGTAGGAGCTCAGGTAGAAATCGTCGGCCTTGCGCAGCCAGGCATTCTTGTAGGGCGTGAACACGGTGTACGGCGTGCCCGACTGGGTCAGCACCTCGGCGCGTTCGAAGATGCTGTGGTCCTTGAAGGTGAGCAGGCGCTTGCCCATGCCATCCAGGGCGCCGCGCACGCGTGCATCGCGTTCGAGTGCCAGCGGTTCGTCGTCGTGGTTGGCGAACACCGCCTGCACGTCCAGTGCCTGGGCGAGCGCGGGAATGTCCTGGTGGGCGATGGCGTGGCGCACGATCAGGCCGCCATGCGGGTCCTTGGAGAGCGCCCGCAGGGCCTCGTCCAGCTCCACCAGGGATTCGCGGATGAACTCCACGCGCCGGTCCGCGCGGGGCAGGGCGTCGAGGATCTCGCGGTCGAAAATGAACGCGCAATGCACCTGCGCGCACTGGCGCAGGGCGTGGTACAGGGCGGCGTGGTCGTTGCTGCGCAGGTCGCGGCGGAACCAGACAAGGCCCGATGAAAAGGTGTGCTCCATGATCGTCGTTAAAATTGTCAAATGCCTGCCGATTCTGCGCCCATGAACCTGACGCACCATTTCTTGATCGCCATGCCGGGACTGGAAGACGCGTCGTTTGCCCGCAGCGTCGTGTACCTGTGCGAACACAGCGAGCGTGGTGCGCTCGGCCTCATCATCAACAAACCCACCGACATCAGCCTCAAGGGGCTGTTCGACAAGGTCGATCTGTCGCTGCGTCGCGCCGACCTGTCCCAGGAGCCCGTCTTCCAGGGCGGCCCGGTCCAGACCGAGCGCGGCTTCGTGCTGCACGAACCCATGCTGACCGACAGCGTGGACACCGACGAATCGGCCTATGCCTCCACCATGACCATTCCGGGCGGGCTGGAGATGACGACCTCCAAGGATGTGCTCGAGGCCCTGTCCACCGGCGCTGGCCCGCGCCGCGTGCTGGTCACCCTGGGCTACTCGTCCTGGGGCGAGGGGCAGCTCGAATCCGAACTGGCCGAGAACAGCTGGCTGACCGTGGGCGCCGACCTGTCGGTGATCTTCGATACGCCGGTGGGCGAGCGCTACGACCGCGCCCTGGGCCTGCTGGGGCTGCAGTCCTGGATGCTCTCGCCCGACGCGGGGCATGCATGAGCGGCACGCCCGCCGCCGCTCCCTCCGCCCCGCTGGCCGTCCCCGCGCATTTCCAGAGCTTTCTGGCGCTTGACTTCGGTCTCAAGCGCACCGGGGTCGCCGTGGGTTCGCGCCTGCTGCGCACCGCCACCCCCCAGGCCACGATCCGCGCCGAAGGCGATGCCCGCTTCGCGCAGGTGGCCGAGCGCATCCGCGAATGGCAGCCCGATGCGCTGGTCATCGGCGTGCCCTACCACCCCGACGGCGCGAGCCACGAGAACACCGCGCGCGCCCTCAAGTTCGCTCGCCAGCTGCGCGGGCGCTTCGGCCTGCAGGTGTTCGAGGTGGACGAGCGCTACAGCACCACCGAGGCGCATTCGACCGGCGCCCGCGATGCCGACGCCGCCTCCGCCTGCATCATCCTGGAGCAGTTTTTGAGGAATCTTCCATGAGTGCCACGCCCCCCACGTCCCCACCGCCCACCCCGGGCACCCTCGCGCTCGACGCCGAAGCGCTGTACCGCGAGCTGCTGCGCGGCGTGCGCAGCCTGCGCACCGCCAACACCCAGCTGGCGGGCATCGCCTCGGGCGGTGCCTGGCTGGCCGAGCGGCTTCAAAAGGACCTGGGCCTGCCGGGCGAGGCGGGCGTGCTGTCGTCGGCCATGCACCGCGACGATTTCTCGCAGCGCGGCATGGCGGTGAGCGCGCAGACGGCGCTGCCCTTCGACGTGAACGGCGCCGACATCCTGCTGCTGGACGACGTGCTCTACACCGGCCGCACCATCCGCGCGGTGCTCAACGAACTGTTCGACTACGGCCGCCCCGCCAGCGTGCGGCTGGCCGTGCTGGTGGACCGGGGCGGGCGCGAACTGCCGGTGCAGGCCGAATTCGCCGCCGCCCGCGTGGCGCTGCCGGACACGCAATCGCTGGCGCTGGCCCGAACCGAGGCCGGCACCTTCCACTTCCAAGTCCAAGAGGCCTGACGGTGCTGTACAAGCGCAACCCCCAACTGAACGCCAACGGCGAGCTGATCCACCTGCTGTCCATCGAGGGCCTGCCCAAGAGCATCGTCACGCACATCCTCGACACCGCGGCCAACTTCGTGTCGGTGAACGACCGCGAGGTCAAGAAGGTGCCCCTGCTGCGCGGCAAGAGCGTGTTCAACCTGTTCTTCGAAAACAGCACGCGCACCCGCACCACCTTCGAGATCGCCGCCAAGCGCCTGTCTGCCGACGTGATCAACCTGGACATCGCGCGCAGTTCGGCCAGCAAAGGCGAGTCGCTGCTGGACACCATTGCCAACCTCTCGGCGATGGCCGCCGACCTGTTCGTGGTGCGGCACAGCGAATCGGGCGCGCCCTACCTCATCGCGCAGCACGTGGCGCCGCACGTGCACGTCATCAATGCGGGCGATGGCCGGCATGCCCACCCCACCCAGGGGCTGCTGGACATGTACACCATCCGCCACTACAAGAAGGATTTCAGCAACCTCACGGTGGCCATCGTGGGCGACGTGCTGCATTCGCGCGTGGCCCGCTCCGACATCCACGGCCTCACCACGCTCGGCTGCGCCGAGGTGCGCGTGGTGGGCCCGCGCACGCTGGTGCCGACCGACATGGCCCAGATGGGCGTGCGTGTGTGCCACACGCTGGAGGAGGGCATCAAGGACGCCGACGTGGTCATCATGCTGCGCCTGCAGAACGAGCGCATGAGCGGCGCGCTGCTGCCGTCCAGCCAGGAATACTTCAAGAGCTTCGGTCTCACGCCCGAGAAGCTGCAGCTGGCCAAGCCCGATGCCATCGTCATGCACCCGGGGCCCATCAACCGCGGCGTGGAGATCGACTCCGCCGTGGTGGACGGCAAGCAGAGCGTGATCCTGCCGCAGGTCACCTTCGGCATCGCGGTGCGCATGGCGGTGATGTCGATCGTCGCTGGCAACGAGGCGTGATCGTTTGCTATGAAATTTATAGCTATATGCCCTAGTGATATCTGCGCTGGCGGCCTTTTTTTGCTTAAAACCATGAAGATACTGATCCAGAACGGCCGCGTGATCGACCCTGCCAGCGGCCTCGACCAGACCGGCGATATCGCGCTGGCTGCGGGGCGGGTCATCGCCGTGCAGCGGGTGCCCCGCGACTTCACGCCCAACCGCGTGATCGACGCCACCGGCTGCATCGTGCTGCCCGGGCTGGTGGACCTGGCGGCGCGGCTGCGCGAGCCGGGCCACGAGCACGAGGGCATGCTCGAATCCGAAATGGCGGCGGCCGTGGCCGGCGGCGTGACCAGCCTGGTGTGCCCGCCCGACACCGACCCCGTGCTGGACGAGCCCGGCCTGGTGGAGATGCTCAAGTTCCGCGCCGAGAAGCTGCACCAGGCGCGCCTGTTTCCCCTGGGCGCGCTCACCCGCGGCCTGGCCGGCGAGGTGCTGACCGAAATGGCCGAGCTGACCGAATCCGGCTGCGTGGGCTTCGGCCAGGCCGACGTGCCGCTGGCCAGCACCCAGGTCACGCAGCGCGCGCTGCAGTACGCCGCCACGTTCGGCTACACGGTGTGGCTGCGCCCGCAGGAACTGCACCTGGGGCGCGGCGTGGCGGCCAGCGGGCCGCTGGCAACGCGCCTGGGCCTGTCGGGCGTGCCCGTGGCGGCCGAGACCATCGCGCTGCACACCATCTTCGAACTGCTCAAGACCACGGGCGCACGCGTGCACCTGTGCCGCATCAGCAGTGCGGCGGGCGTGGAACTGGTGCGCCGCGCCAAGGCCGAGGGCCTGAAGGTGACCTGCGACGTGAGCATCAACTCCCTGCTGCTCACCGACACCGACATCGGCTTCTTCGACAGCCGCGCCCGCCTGTCGCCGCCGCTGCGCCAGCAGCGCGACCGCGACGCCCTCCTGGCCGCGCTGGCCGACGGCACCATCGATGCGCTGGTGTCCGACCACACCCCGGTGGACGAAGACGCCAAGACCCTGCCGTTCGCCGAGGCCGAACCTGGCGCGACTGGTCTCGAACTGCTGCTGGGCATCGCCCTCAAGTGGTCCGCCGACCACAGCGTGCCGCTGGCGCGTGCGCTGGCCACCGTCACGTCGGAACCCGCGCGCGTGCTGGGCAGCGCCCTGGGCACGCTGCAGGCCAGCGTGGGCCAGATCGTGGAAGGCGGCGTGGCCGACCTGTGCGTGGTCGATCCCGCCGCGGCCTGGACCGTGGAGGCCGGTGCGCTGCGCAGCCAGGGCAAGCACACGCCGTTCTCCGGCTACGAACTGCCTGGCCGCGTGCGCTGCACCCTGGTGGGCGGGCAGATCGCCTTCGAGCGCGGCAGCGAGTGAGCGTGCGCACCGCCGCCACCGGGCCCGCGGCATGAAGCGCCAGGTCCGCGCCGCATGGCGCCTGGTGCGCGTGCTGGTGCATCTGGTGACCGGGCTGGGCACCGTGGCGCTGCGGTTTCCCCGCATGCCGGAAAGCGAGCAGCACGCGCGCGTGCAGGCCTGGTCGCGGCAGATGCTGGTGCACGCCGGCATCACCCTCGACGTGCGCGGCACGCCCGCGCCCCATGGCCCGGTGCTGCTGGTGGCCAACCACCTGTCCTGGCTCGACATCACCGTCATGCATGCCGCGCGGCATTGCCGGTTCATCTCCAAGTCGGACGTCAAGGGCTGGCCGCTGGTGGGCACGCTCGCCACGGCGGCCGGCACGCTCTACCTGGAGCGCAGTTCGCGCCGCGATGCCGTGCGCATGGTCCGGCTGATGCAGGAAGCGCTGGCGCGCCGCGAGGTGCTGGCCGTGTTTCCCGAAGGCACCACGGCCGATGGCACCGCGCTGCTGCCTTTCCACGCCAACCTGCTGCAGGCCGCCGTGGCCGCCGACGCCCCCGTGCAGCCAGTGGGCCTGTGTTTCGTGGAGCGCGCCACCGGTGCGCCGACCACCGCGCCCAACTATGTGGGCGACGACACCCTGGTCGGCTCCCTGTGGCGCACCTTGACCGCAGACGCCTTGGTGGCGGTGGTGCACTACGGCCCGCTGCAGCAGGCGCAGGGCCGCGACCGCCGCGCCTGGGCCGATGATCTGCGCCACGCCGTGGACGCCCTGCGCCGCCCCTGAGCCACGTCCCCAGGCACGCCTGCCGGTATCGCAGCCATCGGCGGCTGCGCCAGTGTCGGTGTCAGTGGGTGCGGGCCGGGTCTTCCAGCGGCAGGAGCCGGTTGGCGATCTGCGTGGACTTCACGATGGACGTGCTCGTCGTGGCATACGGCGCGAGCTTGCCCAGGCAAGGGTCCAGCGCGTCGATGTCGCGCAAATAAAGCCGGCAGAAGAATGCGTCGTCGCCCGTGACCTTGTCGCATTGCACGACTTCGTCGATTTCACGAATCACCTGCTCGACCCGGGATAGCTCTCCGGGCAGCGGGCGGACCCGCACGATCGCTGCAATCGGAAACCCAATGGCCTTGGGCGATACCTGGATGGAAAATTTCTCGATCACTCCCTGGTCGATCAGTCGCTTGATCCGTTCGGCGCAACTGGGCTGGGACAGGCCGACCCGCTCGCTGAGCGCTTTCACGGTGGTCTTGGCGTCTTCGTGCAAGGCGCTCAACAGATTCCGATCAATGTTGTCCATATTATTCAAATGAGGTAACAGCTAAAAATATCTAATTTAATTAGGATGATTGGCATTTGAATCTCATTTTTTGCATTCCTCTCATTCACTCCCCCTTATTAGAATGGGTGCCGTTTCAGCAGAGGGGCAATATAAGCGACCTGGGGCGAAATCGGAGGCGCGATTTTCTCCGGGCTTATGCGGATCGGGCATGGCTTATTGCGTGCCAGGAATGCTGCTGGACTTTCCATGTGGCGTGCTGCCGGCGGCCGGCTCGCGGCAAGGCGACATTTGCCGCCGCGAATCGACCGCGGTGCCGCCTTTTCAATGCAGAGATCAAATGATTCAACACCAGCTCAAGACACACGGTTACTGCCAATTCATCCCCGAGATCGAATGCGATCCCGGCGAACTGAAAATCCTGCACCAGGAGTTCGATGGCCTAGAGCACGACCCCTACGCGCCTGCGCAGGTCCAGCGGTTCCGGCGGTATGGCAACGGGATCATCCTTCCGTGGGACGACCAGGCCGACATCCATTGGATTCCGACGGTGCGGGACGACCAGGGCGCCCGGCTGTCTGGCTACGATCAGGGCGGCAACAACCCGGAGCACCCCGACATCCGGTACTTTCACGCCCTGAGCGAGGCCGCCAAGGCCACCGATTTCCTCTGCGATCTGGTGAAGAAGGATTTCTCGCACACCTTCTGGTCGGAGGCCGACCGCCGTGCACCCATCTACTTCGGCGTGCATTTCGTGAAGCTCCGGTCCGGGTCATCGTCCGACCTGGGCATCAGCTCACCCGACTGCTTCCACCAGGACGGCGAGCCCTTCACGTTCGCCCATCTGATGCGCCGCACGAAAAGCACCGTGGGCGGCACCAATTACATCGGTACGGTGGAAGCGCGTGGCCTCGGGCTGCACGAAGTGCCCAAGGAGCAGGTCATCGCGGAATTCGAACTCTCGCAGTTTCTCGAGAGCTTCGTGGTGCATGATCCGCGCGTATCCCATTATGTGACGCCCATTCGTCGAAAAGAAAATGAAATGGGTGACGGAGAGCGCTGCGTTATACTCATCGACTTTTCCAGAATGAGGCAGAGCATTTAAGCCATGGGTGTTTTTTATTCCTTGCTCCCGATCGTGCTGGCGCTGGTGGGCGGTTTCCTTGCCGGGAAAATCATTCCGCCCCGATTTTGCAAGCGGCTGATCGGTTGGATATTGCCCCTGGTCTGGCTGCTGCTTTTCCTGATCGGCGTGGAGTTTGGCGAGGTCATTCTTTCTGCGCAATCGGTCGGGCAGGTGGTCAGGACGGCCGTGATCTTCGCCCTGCTGACCACCCTGGTGCCCTGCGGACTGATTTTTGCAGCCGGCATTCGCAGCAGCGGCACGGCGGGCGCCAAGGCCGGCAAACTGGGCTTTCACACCATCTGGCCGCCGCTGAAGGAGTGCTGCATCGCCCTGTCCATGGTGGCGCTGGGCAGTGCCCTGTTTTTCGTCAACCAGGCGTATCTGGCCGGTGCCCTCTGGCTGCCATCGAGCTCCGCCATCCTGCTGGCCTTGATCGTGTTGGTGGGCATCGACCTGGCCCACGTCAAGCTCAGCTCCCACTGGTTTTCATGGGCCGTGCTGTCGGTGCCGGTGCTGGTGGTGATCGGATCGTTCGTGGGTGCGGCCGCGGCCTCCTGGGCCACGGGCGAGGCCATGAGAACCTCGCTGGCGCTGTCGAGCGGCTTCGGCTGGTTCACCCTGTCGAGCGTCATGGTGGGGCACCACCTCGGGCAGACCTATGGGACCATGGCGCTGATGACCGACTTGTTCAGGGAGCTGATAGCAATCGTCGCGCTCTACGCCATTGGCCGCTACCAGCCCGCGATCGGCATCGGCAGCGCAGGCGCCACGGCACTGGACTCCACGCTGCCGATCGTCAAGCAGGCCTGCCATCCGGATGCGGTCCCGCTGGCCCTGGTGAGCGGCTTCATCCTCACCATCCTGGCCCCCGTCTTCATCGCCTTCTTCCTGTCGTAGACGGCCGCTGTTCGCCTTGGATGGGGCGAGGCAGGCCGCCGCCACCATCGACGCGCCCGTCGCGGGATCAGGCCCGCGGAAACGCCACCACGTGGTCCACCTGCGGGCGAATGCCGATCCACTCGCCCACGGCGTGGTCGTGGTGGCTCGGCACGTGGGCCATCACCGTGAGGCCGTCCCGCAGCTGCAGCGTGTACAGGAACTCCGAACCCCGGAACGACTTGCGGACGATGCGCGCCTGCACGGGCGAAGCGTCGTCGTGCACCACATCGTCGGCCCGCAGCAGCACGTCGCATTCCCCGCCGGGGTAGCTCGTGGGCAGGGGGCACTCGGCCGCATCGGTCAGGTCGCCCAGCGGCGTGCGGGCCACCACGTTGTCCCCGCGCTGCTCCAGCGTGGCCGGCGCGAACACCCCGTGGCCGATGAAGTCGGCCACGAAGCGCGTGGCCGGGCGGTGGTAGAGCGCGTAGGCATCGTCCCACTGGTGCAACTGGCCGCTTTCCATCACGCCGATGCGGTCGCCGATGGCAAAGGCCTCCAACTGGTCGTGGGTGACGAACAGCGCCGTGGCGCCGGCCGCTTTCAGAATGCCGCGCACCTCGTGCGCCAGGCGCTCGCGCAGGTCCACGTCCAGGTTGGAAAACGGTTCGTCCAGCAGCATCAGCTGCGGCCGGGGCGCCAGCGCGCGGGCCAGCGCCACGCGCTGCTGCTGCCCGCCCGACAGCTCGGCCGGGTAGCGGTTCAGGAACATGTCGATGTGCAGCCGCTCGGCCAGGGCGCGCACGCGCTCGGCGATGCCTTTGTCGCCCCGCAGCTTGAGCGGCGAGGCGATGTTGTCGGCCACCGTCATGGAGGGGTAGTTGATGAACTGCTGGTACACCATGGCCACGTTGCGCTCGCGCACGGGCACGCCGGTCACGTCCACACCATCCACGCGCACCGTGCCTTCGGTCGGCTTGTCCAGCCCCGCCATGATGCGCATCAGGCTGGTCTTTCCCGCCTGCGTGGCGCCCAGCAGAACGGTCACCGCGCCGCTTTGCAGCGCCATGTCCATGCCATGCAGCCAGGTCTGGGCCCCTACCCGCTTGTTGATGCTCTCAAGTGCCAGCTGCATGCAGCTACCCCATTTCTGCGACCCGAACCGCAGCGCAGAGCGCGCACGGCCAAGTCTTCGTTGTTCGATTGCGATCATTTTTGTTGTTTTGTGATCGTTTTGAATCAAGGTTTACCCTTGATTGATTCGTTTTTGTTCGCTTGGCGCTGGTGGCGCGCCCCGCCCCACCGTCAGCGCGCCGTGCAGCGAAAGACCGTCTGCAGCGAGGGCGATGGCCAAAAAACAGCGTCTCCAGCGCACTCCGTCCTCTGGAGGTTCCGGGTTTTCCCCTGTGTCGCAAACGCCCTGCTCGGTATTCACACCCTTTACCGCTTGAAACATTGCCCCTAGTCTCGGGCTTCATCCACGAGCGTCGGCGGTGTCGGCGGCGCTCCCGTCCAATTTCGTATCTGGGAGATGTCATGAACAAAATGCGTGTGCTGTCGGTGGCTGTTCTTACCTGTCTATCGTCGGTCGCCATGGCACAAAGCACGTCGGGCATGGCGGGCAGCAGCAGCCTCAACATGTACGGCATCGTGGACCTGGGCGTCAGCCATGTGACCGGCGGCCCCGGCGGCAACCAGACCCGGCTGATCAGCGGCAACATGGAAGGCTCGCGCCTGGGCTTCAAGGGCAACGAAGACCTGGGCGGTGGCTACCGCGCGATCTTCACCATGGAAGCGCGGATCGAGGCCGATACCGGCGACACCAGCAACCGCCCCGTGTCCCTGGGCCAGTTGCCCGACCGGCTGAGCACGGCCACCTCGCTGGGCCTGCCAGCGGCCCTGCAGCCCGCGGTGACCGCCGTGGCCAATCAGATCGGCTCCAACATCGGCGTCAACCTGAACAAAACCTTCTTCGACCGCCAGATATTCAGCGGTCTGGTGACCCCTTTCGGCGCCTTCACGTTCGGCCGCCAGTACACGCCCGGCTACCTGGCCACCGGCAACTTCGATGCGATGAAGACCGAGTCCAGCCTGTCCCTGGGACAACTGGTGGCGATCCCGAACTCGTTCGACATCCGGGTCAGCAACTCGATCCAGTACGCCCTGCAAAAGGACGGCCTCACCGCCACCGCCATGTACGCCGCCGGCGAGGTGGCGGGCAAGCCGAGCGCGCGGCGCCTGCTTGGCATCATGGCGATCTACAAGGGCGACGGCTATTCGTTCGGCGGCGGCTACAACACCCGCAACAACGAACTGGGCGAAAAGTCGCTCACCACCGGCATCGTGGGTGCCACGCTGGACATCGGCCCGGGCACGCTGTCCGGCCAGTACGCCGTCATCAAGGACGACCACCCGAGCGACCTGTCCACCATCGCCGCGAGCCTGTCGGCCAACCCGGCCACGGCGCCGGTGGCGGGCCTGGTGCAGAACGCGTTCATCCAGGGCTTCAAGCAGGACGCCCGCCTGTTCCAGGTCGGCTACCGCATCACCAGCGGCGTGCACACGGTGACCGTGGCCTACAACAACATGAACGACAAGCGCCTGTTCAATGCCGACCGCTACTCCTACGGCGCGGCCTACACCTATGCGCTGTCCAAGCGCACCGACGTGAGCGCCGTGCTGACGCACCTGGAAAACAAGAACACTTCGCAGGACTTTCTGGGTGGCAACGGTTTCATCGGAGGCGTGGCGGCCTCCCCAGGCAAGGACGTGAACAGCATCGCCTTGTCGATTCGCCACCGGTTCTGACGCGCTCCGCAGTCTTCCAAGAGAAGCCTTTGGCCGCCAAGACAAATCCCCCGCAAGGGGGATTTTTTTCGTCCGGGGCCACCGAAAACCTTGCGGGGCACCGACCGCGGCGCCCTCCGCCTCGGCGTTCGATCCGGATCGGGATTGTTGCTTCTTGATCGTTTCCCATCAAGGTTTACCCTGGAACTGTTCGTTTTGGTTCGCTTTAAAGTCAGGCAGTCCCGCTGCGGACCCTGCGCTGTCATTTCTTTTCGATTTCGCTTCGCCACCCGAATCCTTTCCGTGAACACCAACCCCCGCCAACTGCGCCTGCTCGAAGAGGTCCGCTCCCGCCAATCCGCCACCGTGGAGGAGCTGGCCGACACCTTGGGCGTGACGCTGCAGACGGTGCGGCGTGACGTGCAGCGGCTGGCCGAACTGGGGCTGGTGAGGCGGTTCCACGGCGGCGTGCGGGTGCCGACCTCCACCGTGGAGAACCTCGGCCATACGCAGCGCGAAACGCTGCATGCCGACGGCAAGGCCCGCATCGCGCGCGCCGTGGCGGCCCAGGTGCCCAACGACTGCTCGCTGATCCTCAACATCGGCACCACCACCGAAGCCATCGCCCGGGCGCTCATGCACCACCGCGGCCTGCGCGTCATCACCAACAACCTGAACGTGGCCGCCATCCTGAGCGGCAAGCCCGACTTCGAAGTCATCGTGGCCGGCGGCGTGGTGCGCTCGCGCGACCGCGGCATCGTGGGCGAAGCCGCGGTGGATTTCATCCGCCAGTTCCGGGTGGACATCGCGCTCATCGGCATCTCCGGCATCGAGTCGGACGGTACGCTGCGCGACTTCGACTACCGCGAGGTGAAGGTGGCGCAGACCATCATCGCCCAGGCCCGCGAGGTCTGGCTGGCCGCCGACCACAGCAAGTTCAGCCGCGCGGCGATGGTGCAGGCCGCCACGCTGGCGCAGATCGGCCGGCTGTTCACCGATGCGCCGCCACCCGAGCCCTTTCCCGCGCTGCTGCGCGATGCCGGCGTGGACTGCACCGTCGCTGGATGACGCCCCCACCGCCCTGCGGCACCCTGCCGGCCCTCTCCCTCCAGAATCCACCATGACCTATTTGCTCGCCCTCGACCAAGGCACCTCCAGTTCCCGCAGCATCGTGTTCGACGAGCGCGGCCACATCGTCGCGCAGGCACAGCTGGAACTGCCGCAGATCTACCCGCAGCCCGGCTGGGTGGAGCACGACCCGCGCGAGATCTGGCGCACCCAGCTGGCCACCGCGCGGCAGGCCCTGGCCCAGGCGAATCTGAAGGCCGGCGACGTGCGCGCGCTGGGCATCACCAACCAGCGCGAGACCACGGTGCTGTGGAACCGGCGCACCGGCGAGCCCGTGCACCACGCCATCGTCTGGCAGGACCGCCGCGCCGAGCCGCTGTGCGCCGAGCTGCGCGAGCGCGGCCTGGCCGGCACCATCCAGGCCAAGACCGGCCTGCTGATCGATGCGTATTTCTCGGGCACCAAGCTGCGCTGGCTGCTGGACCACGTGCCTGGCGCGCGCGCCCAGGCCGAGCGCGGCGAACTGGCCTTCGGCACCGTGGACAGCTGGCTCATCTGGCAGCTCACGCAAGGCCAGGTGCACGTGACCGACGTGAGCAACGCCGCGCGCACCATGCTCTTCAATGTGCGCACCAACCAGTGGGACGACGAACTGCTGGAGCTGCTGCAGATCCCGCGCGCCCTCATGCCCGAGGTGCGCCCCTCCAGCGCCCACTTCGGCGACACCCACCCCGAGCTGCTGGGCAGCGCCCTGCCCATCGGCGGCGTGGCCGGCGACCAGCAGAGCGCGCTGTTCGGCCAGGCCTGCTTCAAGGCCGGCATGGCCAAGAACACCTACGGCACCGGCTGCTTCATGCTGATGCACACGGGGCAGAAGTTCCAGACCTCCACCAACGGCCTGCTCACCACCAGCGCGGCCCAGATCGGCACGGCGCCGCCCGGCGTGGCCTCGCTCAGCCTGGCCGGCAGCACGCCCGAGTTCGCCATGGAAGGCAGCGTGTTCGTCGGCGGCGCCGTGGTGCAGTGGCTGCGCGACGGCCTGCGCGCCATCTCGGCCAGCAACGAGGTGCAGTCGCTCGCCGAAAGCGTGCCCGATTCGGGCGGCGTGATGATGGTGCCCGCCTTCACCGGCCTGGGTGCGCCCTACTGGAAGCCCGACGCGCGCGGCACCATCACCGGCCTCACGCGCGGCACCACGCTCGCCCACATCGCGCGGGCGGCGCTGGAGAGCATCGCCTACCAGAGCGCCGCGCTGCTGCAGGCCATGAGCCGCGACGCCGTGGCCGCCGGCGGCGCGCCGGTGAGCGAGCTGCGCGTGGACGGCGGCGCCTGCGTGAACGACCTGCTCATGCAGTTCCAGGCCGACCTGCTGGGCATTCCCGTGGTGCGGCCCGCGGTGATCGAGACCACGGCGCTGGGCGCGGCCTACCTGGCCGGCCT
>NZ_BAAJYS010000043.1:0-22645 GCF_057543315.1 Acidovorax sp. KPB24-07 | reverse complement strand
GCCGCGCGCCATGTCGATGCCGGCAAAGCCACCCTCCAGTTCGGGCGGGGCGCCGCACCCGGCAAGGGCGGCGGCAGCGGCCGAGGTGGCCGAGGCGGCGAGGAATTGGCGGCGTTGCATGTGGGCGGTGCGGCCGGGCGGCCAGCGCGGTCAGTGGGCCGCCACCTTACCCCACTCCTGCTCGTAGGTGTGCACCAGCACCTGGTTGGACAGGCGGTTGACCTCGGCCGGCACGCGCGCCATGTCGCGCGGAAAGTCGAACAGCAGCGCCAGCGTGGGCACCGACAGGAATCGCAGCCCCTCGGGCAGCGCCTGCGGCAGGTGCCAGGGGCGGCGGCTGGCGATCACGAAGCCCCATTCGCCGAAGCTGGGCACATGGGCGTGGTACGGGGCGGTGCGCAGGCCCAGCGATTCGATGGTCTGCACCACTGTCCAGAAGCTCTGGCGCGCCACCAGGGGCGAGGTGGTCTGCACCACGGCGTAGCCGCTGGCGGACAGGCGCCGCGCCAGCAGGGCGTAGAAGCTGTTGGTGTAGAGCTTGCCGATGGCGAAGTTGGTCGGGTCGGGGAAATCCACCACGATCACGTCGAAAAAGTCTTGCGCCCCCACGCTCCCCGCTGCGCGTGGTTCGCTGCCCCCCGAGGGGGCCCCCGCGCCTTGGGGCGGCCCGGCGGCGCTGGAGTCTTGCGCCCCCACGCTCCCCTGCTGCAGCCACTGGAACGCGTCGGTGTTCACGACATGCACCTTGGGGTTGGACAGCGCCCCACCGTTCAGCCGCGCGAGCGTGGGGTCGTCGGTGAACAGGCGCGTCATCGCCGGGTCCAGCTCGACCAGCGTGACCGATTCGACCGAGGGGTACTTGAGGATCTCGCGCACCGCCATGCCGTCGCCGCCGCCCAGCACCGCCACGCGCCGCGGCCCGGCGCCGCCCGAGGCGAACGCCGCCATCGCCGGGTGCACCAGGGCCTCGTGGTAGCGGTACTCATCGCGCTCGGCGAACTGCAGGTTGCCGTTGAGGTACAGCCGGTGCCCCGCCTTGCCCTCGGTGACCACGATGCGCTGGTAGGGCGTGGCACGGCTCACCACGATGCGGTCCTGGTAGAACTTGTCCTCGGCAAAGCGCGTGATGTGCTCCGCGCCCACCAGCCCCGCCAGCAGCACGCCGAACACGGCCACGCAGGCCAGCACGTGCGCGCGCAGGCGCCGCAGCTCGTGGCGGAACAGCCAGACCGCCCACAGCGCCACCGCCGCGTTCATCAGGCCGAACAGCAGCCCCGTGCGGATCAGCCCCAGGTGCGGCACCAGCAGCAGCGGGAACGCGAGCGACACCGCCAGCGCCCCGAGGTAGTCGAACGTGAGCACCTGCGAGACCAGGTCCTTCAGCACCGCGTTGCGCTTGAGGATGCGCATCACCAGCGGAATCTCCAGCCCCACCAGCGTGCCCACCAGCAGCACCATGCCGTACAGCAGCACGCGGAACGCGCCCGGCGCGTAGGCGTTGGCCAGGAACAGCGTGGCCGGCAGCGCGCCGCCCACCAGGGCCACCAGCAGTTCGATGCGCAGGAAGTGCGCGGGCAATTGCCGTTCGAAGTAGCGCGACAGCCACGATCCCACGCCCATGGCGAAGAGGTAGGTGCCGATGATGGTGGAGAACTGCAGTACCGAATCGCCCAGCACGTACGAGGCGAGCGCGCCGGCCGCCAGCTCGTAGAGCAGGCCGCAGGCGGCGACGACGAAGACGCTGGCGAGCAGCGCGATGTCGATGGGGCGCGGCGCGGGCGCCGCGCTGGCTGTGGTGGTGGGCAACGAAGCGTCCGGCATCAGTGCTCCCATGCTTCGCCCAGCGCTTCGGCTTGCTGCAGTACCAGTTCGACGGCGCTGTCGGCTTTGTCGGGCGGGTATTTGTACTTGCGCAGGATGCGTTTGAACGTCGGCCGCAGGCTGGTGCGAGCGCTCTCGATGCGGGTCATGGCCGGGCCTCGTTGTTCTCACCCAGCAAGATGGTGTTCAATGCCTGATTGACGTAGTAGTTGCCGCGCCCGATCTTTTGCTTTTGAACGAAGCCGCTGGCCGCCAGCGCATCCAGGTACTTGGTGGCAGTGAGCCGAGAGACCTGCAGATCCCGCTGCAAAAAATCGATCTTGGTGTAAGGGTGCGTGAACAGGTTGTTGATCAAGTCCTGGCTATAGAACTTGTGCTGCGCCCGGATGCGGTGTTTGTAGTCGAACAGTGCTGTCTTGATGGCATGGATGGTGACCAGGGTCTGGGCCGCGGTCTGCTCCACGGCGTCCAGCATGTAAAGCACCCAATCTTCCCAGGCGTCGTGGTCCCGCACCGTCTGCAGCAAGCGGTAGTACTCGGTCTTGGTACGCACGATGTGCTTGCTCAGGTACAGCACCGGAATATCGAGCAGCCCCTCCTTCACCAGATACAGCACGTTCACGATGCGCCCGGTGCGGCCATTGCCGTCGTAGAACGGGTGGATACTTTCGAATTGGTGGTGCGCCAGCGCCATCTTGATCAGCGGGTCGGCGGCAAACAGGTCTGGATCGTTCAGAAACCGCTCTAACCCCCCCATCAGCGCGACGATCTCGGTGGGGTCTTGCGGCGGCGTATATACCGTCTGGCCGGCGCCGTCTTTCAGCGCCGTACCAGGCAGCTTGCGAAAGCCTGCATTGTTGCGCTCCAGCTCGCCTTGGATCTGGATGATGTGGTTGGCCGTGAGCAGACCACTGCTGCGTACCTGCTCAAACCCCACCCGCAGGGCTTGGCGGTAGCGCAGCACTTCTTTGGCAGCGGGGTTGGCAAACGCTTCAGGCAGCACATCGTCCTTGAACAGCTCATCGTGCGTGGTGACGATGTTCTCTATCTCCGAGCTGTCTTTGGCCTCCTGCAGGCCCAGCGTGTTGATCAGGATGCCTTGGTTGGGAATGGACGCCGCAATACCCTTGAGTTCAGCCAATCGGCGGCTGCTGCTGGCCAGCTTCTTGAGAATGGCGGGTGTGTCGAAACGGGTGGCGTCCAGCTGTTCGAGCGCGAGGAGGACGGGCATGGTGGGCGAGGGCTGGTCTGTGATGTGTATAGAAAAGCCGGTTTTCTATACATGTTAGCCAGCATCTGTATAGAAAAAGCCGTTTTTTATACATGGGATGGGTTGCCAGCCAACGGCGGATTTTGCATGGCCCGACGTTCAGCGGCCGAAAGCCAGAGGGTTTCCGGGGTACCCAGCGCTACTGGACCACCTCACCCCCCGTGCATCGCCGCCGCCACGATGATGCTGATGCCCAGGCACATGGCCGCCACCACCATGGCGAGGGCCTTGTTCTGCTTCTCGACGATCTCGGCCCACAGGTCGTAGGGCGTGAGCTTGTCGATGATGATGAAGCTCACCCAGAACACCAGCACGCCGATGAGCGCGAACAGGATGGAGCCGAAAAACGCGGCGGGCCGCAGCCATTCAAGAGCCATGATGATGACCTCCGTCAGATGAAAAGGGGTTGCAACAAGGGAGCGCAGGGGCGTCGCCGTTTCGTCATTTGTGCCCGCCCCCGCTGGAATACCCGCCGAAGGAGCCGCCCGAGCTGCGGTAGCCGCCGCCCGACGATCCCGAGCAGTTGCTCATGAGCAGCAGCAGGATGATGAGCACGATCGCAATGACGATGATGGTCCCGCAGCCCAGGCTGGTGGCGCTGGCCAGGGGCGCGGCGTCCTCGCGCTTGAACATGTCCTGCTGGCCGCCGAGCTTGAAGGCCTGCGCCACCACCGCGCTGTCGATCTTGCTGCCGCTGGACCAGGTGATCTCGCGCGGGGTCTGCTCCATCGACAGCAGGCCGCGGCCGGTGCTGCTGGCGAAGTCGCGGTTGGCGCTTTTCTGGCCGCGCTCCACGGGCCAGTAGAACTCGCCGGCCACGTAGGTGGTCTCGGCGTCGTACTGGCTCGACAGGCGGTAGGTGGTGCCCAGGTAGGTGGCGCTCTGGCCGCCGCCGGTTAGCTGCGGCGCGCCCGTGGTGGGCCGCACCAGGCTCCAGCCGTCGGTCGCGTCCACCAGGAAGGCGAAGCCGCGCTTTTGGTTGTAGAGCAGGTATTCATCCCAGCCGAAGTGCTCGTCGTCGCCCGGCTCCACCCCCATGCGGTGCTGAAAGCCCACCACCTGCCAGTGCACGCCCTCCAGCTGCCCGGTCTGGCCCAGCGGGATGAGCGGGTTCACCGGCTCGTCCTGCACGGCGTGGCGCAGTTCGGCCCCCAGGCCGCTGGACAGGTCGATGAGGCTGTGGCACGACGGGCACGTCAGGCTCTTGGTGCTGCCCAGCTTCACGGGCACCGGCGCGCCGCAGTTCGGGCAGTTGAACTGCCGGCCGGTTTCGTCCTTGGCGGACGCGTCTTTCAGGCCCTGCAGCTTCAAATCGTCGAGCTGCACGGCCCGGCCGCGGTCCACCTTCGGGGGTGTGCTGCCGTAGTCGATCGACAGCACCTCGCCGTCGGCGCTGCGCAGCTCCACCATGCTGAACGGGTGGCCCAGCGGCGGCAGCTTGGGCAGCTCGCCCTGGGCGGAGATGAGCTGCGCCTGCACGTTGGCGGCCACGCTGTAGGGCTTGCCGGCCACCGCCGTGGTCATGCCGACGCGGAACTGCTCGGCCGCGGGCAACTCACGCCCCGCCGCGGCCGGCCGCGTGAACACGTAGGCGCCGTTGTCCTCGCCCAGCGTGGCGGTGCTGCCGTCCTCCAGGAAAGCGTTCCACTCGGTCCAGGTGCCGGCGTCGCCCTTGTATTGCAGGCGCCCGATCAGCGTGAAGGGCAGGTCCTGCCCGTCCAGCACGATGCGGCCGCTGGCCATGAGCTGCAGGGGGCTGTGGTCGTCGAAGACCTCGGCCATCTTGCCCACGCGCGTGAGCACCTCGCCGCTGCGCACCACCGTGCTCTGGCAGTAGGGGCAGACGGCGTGGGTGGACTGCGCGCTCTTGAATTCGACCGGCGCGCCGCAGCCGGGGCAGGGCGCGCGGTAGGTACGCTGGGTGCCGCTCTCGGCCATGTTTTTTTGAGTGTTTTTTGGCCTCCTGCCCTAGTATCGATTGGGCAGGATGCTATTCAATCGATAGCGAAGACTAGACCAGCTTCTTGAGCAGTTCGGCTTTCTTGGCGTCGAACTCCTCCTGCGTGAGGATGCCCTTGGCCTTGAGCTCGCCCAGCTTCTCCAGCGTGGCCATCACGTCCTCGGGCTTGACGCCCGCCGCAGGCGCGGCGGCCACGGCAGCGGCGGCCTGCTGGGCCGCGCCGGGGTTCTGGCCCTGCAGGCCCTGCTGCAGGTTCTGCGCCAGCACCTGGCCCAGCGCCACGCCGGCGCCCAGGCCCATGGCGTCGCCAGCAATGCCGCCGCCGCCGTTGCCCGAGCCTTCGGCGAATTTCGGGATCGCCTGCGCCGTCTGGTACTGCATGAACTTGCCCATGTCGTTGCCGACCATGCCCATGCCGATCTTCTGGTCCAGGATCTTCTGCAGCTCTTCGGGCAGCGAGACGTTCTGCACCGTCATGCCCTCCAGCAGCAGGCCGATCTTGGCGAACGCGGGCTGCAGTTCCTTGGCCAGGGCCTCGGCGAACATCACCTGGTTGGCCGCCAGGTCGAGGAACGGCAGGCCGCTGCCCGCGATGGCGTTGCTGATGTTCTGCAGCACCAGGCCGCGCAGCTGGCCGTCGATCTCGGAGACGGTGTACTCGGCGCGCGTGCCCGAGATCTCGGTGTGGAACAGCTTGGGGTCGGCCACGCGGAAGGCGTAGTTGCCGAAGGCGCGCAGGCGCACGGCGCCGAAATCCTTGTCGCGAATGGTGATGGGCTGCGGCGTGCCCCACTTCTGGTCCACCTGCTGGCGCGTGCTGAAGAAGTACACGTCGCTCTTGAACGGGGACTCGAAGAGCTTGTCCCAGTTCTTCAGGTAGGTGAGCACCGGCAGCGTCTGCGTGGTGAGCTTGTAGGTGCCGGGGCCGAACACGTCGGCCACCTGGCCTTCGTTCACGAAGACCGCCATCTGCGACTCGCGCACCACGAGCGTGCCGCCGTTCTGGATTTCCATGTCCCGCATCGGGAAGCGCCAGGCCAGCGTGCCGTCGCTGTCCTCGGTCCACTGGATGATGTCGATGAACTGTTTCTTGATGAAGTCCATGAGGGCCATGCGGTGCTCCCGTTCGAGGTGTGCGGAGGGTTGGAAAGTGCGGCCATCATAGCGGCGCCCCGGGGCTTGGCTATCGCGGCGTTGGACACGATCAATTGGCGCTCGCCAATGCGAATCACTAGCATTCGTGCAGTTGTTCGTTCCCATCCGAGATCGCCCCACAGGAGTCCGCCATGTCCCGCATCCGCCAAGCCACGCTCCGCAACCTGCCCACCCTCATGAAGACGGGCAGCTACTACCTCATCCACATCTGCGTGGCGGCCCTGGTGGCCTACGCGGTCACCGGCAACCTGGTCGCCTCGATCACGCTGAGCCTGCTGGAGCCCACGGTGCAGGCGGTGGCGTTCTTCTTCCACGAAAAGGCCTGGGAGCGGGCGGCCCGCCGCCGCGCGGCAGCGGCCGGCGATGCGCCCCTGGCGGCTTGAGGCACGGCCATGAGTACCACCTCGGATTCACGCCCCCGGCAGGCGGGCGGGCCGTTTCATCACTGGCTGATCGAGCGGCTGGCCGGCCTGGCCGGCGCGCTGTGATGGTCTGAGCGAGGAAGGAAAAGGAAAGAGGGCCGCCAGGGTGCCGTCGGCCCGGGCTGGTCCAGCGGACGGTTAAGAGGCGTATGCGGCGGTTCAGGCCCGCGTGTCGAGCAGCGAGCCCATCATGCGGTCTTCGGTGCGCAACACCTGCAGATTGGCCTTGAATGCATAGGTGGCCGAGATCTGGTCGACCGCGTCGGCCTCGAGCGAGGCGCCTTCCTGCGCCGCACGGCCCACATTGGTGGTGGCCACGCCGCCTTGGGAGGCCACGGCCTCCTGGTCCACCGTCTGGCGCTTGAAGCCGGGGGTGTTCATGTTGGCGACGTTGTTGGCGGAGACATCCATGCGCACCTGGGCGGCGCGCAGGCCGGAGGCGGCGATCGAAGAAACAGAGGCCATGGGAGTGCTCCGGTGGAGGGCGAGGAAGTGCCTGGATTATCCGCCGCAGGTGCAGGAATGACCAGCCCGGCCGTGAAAACGGCTGGGAACGATCGCAGGCCCCCTGCGCTGGCTTCGGCATGGCTGAGGCGTTGGTTTTTTCACCAGGGCACGCAGGGCCCGGCGTGGCGCGAAACGCTAAAGCGTACACAAGTGTTTCGAAATGAAATGGCTGTGGCTGCACGGTCGGCTCGGCGTTCGGCTGCGCGCCGCAGCGCACGCCGGGCGCGGTATCGAGAGGTATCGAGACAGGCGCCCCGCCAAAGCCCGGTCGGCGCCGTGGCCAAATCCCTTCTAAAACTGAACAAGTAAGTACACATATTGAAATCATCGGCGCGACCGGTGATTCCAAGATGCCGCCAGGCGCTGGCGTGGCGCGCGGCATCGGTTCTGGCCGCTCAACCGCCAGCGCCGCCCGGCCTCGCCGTTTCAACATCCCATCGCCTTCGGAGGTTTCCATGCAGTCCACCTTGCTCCCCGCCGTCCACCCGTCATCCCCCGCGCGCCGCCGCCTGCTGGCCGGTGGCGCGGCTTCCGCCACCCTGGCGCTGTTCGGTTGCGGTGGAGGGGGCGGCGGCGGTGGCGATGTCTCCGGCGTCGGCAGCACGGCCGATGCGTCGTTCTCCAGCGGCCCCATCAGCGGCTTCGGCTCCATCATCGTCAACAACCTGCGCTACGACGACACCGCCGCGCGCATCCTGGACGATGCCGGCCAGGCCGTCACCACCGCCGCCCTGCGGCTGGGCATGGTGGTGGAGGTGAACGGCTCGGGCATCGCGGTGGACGCCAGCGGGCTGCGCCGCTCCGTGGCCTCGACCATCAGCCTGCGCAGCGAGATCGAGGGGCCCATCACCGCCATCGACACCGCCGCCCGCACCTTCGCCGTGCTGGGCCAGACCGTGCAGTGGGCCGATGCCACGCTCTACAGCGACAACCTGCCCAATGGCGCGGCCAGCCTGGCGGTGGGCCAGGTGGTGCAGGTGTTCGGCCTGCGCAACCCCGACGGGCTGTACAGCGCCACGCTGGTGGTGCGCGACGAGCCCGTGCCCACCCGCTACAAGCTGCGCGGCGTGGTCGCCGGGCTGGACGGCACGGCGCAGACCTTCCGCATCGGCGGCGCGGTGATCGCCTACGGCGCCGTCGCGTCGCAGGCCCCCGGCATCGCCAACGGGCAGTACGCCCGCGTGGAGCTGCAGACGGCGCCCGACGCGTCCGGCCGCTGGGTGGCCTCGGCCCTGCGCACCACCGCCAGCAGCGTGACGCTGCCCAGCGGCAGCAACGTGGCGGTCGAACTCAAGGGCTACGTCACCGCGTTCACCAGCAACACGGCCTTCAGCGTGAACGGCGTGCCGGTCAACGCCAGCGGCGTGGCCAACCCGCCTGCGGGCCTGGCGCTGGGCCGGCGCGTGGACGTGAAGGGCGTGTTCGTGAGCGGCCAGTTCAATGCGAGCGAGATCGCGCTGGAAGAGGCCGGCAGCCTGGCCAGCCGCAGCTTCGACGTGAAGGGATCGATCCAGCGCGTGATCCCGGCGGCCTCGGTGATCGTGGTGCGCGGCGTGCCGGTCCACTACGCCAGCGCCCGCTTCGAGGGCGGCACCGCGTCCGATCTGGCCGAGAACCGCTCCGTGGAGATCCAGGCGCAGGTGGCCGCCGGCACCTTCGGCCTGGTGGCGCAGACCATCCGGTTCGTTGCCTGATTCGATTGCTATCAATTAAATAGCGATATGCCCTAGTAGATATTGCGCTGGAGGCCGATGGGGTTGACCATGGGCCGGCGCGGGCGCCTTTCGCCCCGAGCCGCCCGGGTCCGCTGCGCTCCGCCTTCAGTCGGCGTTCACGTACTCCGGATGGCGGGCGCAGATCTCGTCCACCTGGCTGAGCGTGCCCGACAGGTGCGTGCGCAGCGCCTCCTGGGCGCCGGATGCGTCCCCCTGCGCGATGGCCTCGGCGATGCGGCGGTGGTCGGCCAGCACCGACGCGGCCTTGCCCGCGCTGGGCAGGTGCAGGTGGCGCAGACGGTCCACGTGGCCCGAGTGGCTGCGCACCAGCTCCCACAGGCGCGGCACCTCGGCGGCCTCGTACATCAGGCGGTGGAACGCCAGGTCGGCCTGCGAGAACGCCTCGGGCTCCAGGGGGTCGGCGGCGGCCTGCATCACGCCGATCTGGGCCTGCAGGCGCCGGGCGACGGCCTCGCCGCCCTGCAGCGCCAGCGTACGCACCACCTCCAGCTCGATGGACCGGCGCAGGTAGTGCGCCTGCCGCGCGGCGGCCACGTCGATGCGGCTCACCACCGTGGCGTGCTGCGGAAAGATGTCCACCAGCCCTTCTTCACCCAGCCGCATCAGCGCATCGCGCACGGGCGTCTGGCTGATGCCGAAGCGCTCGGCCAGTTCGGCGCGGGCCAGCACGGTGCCGGGGGTGAGGTCCAGCGACACGATGGCCGCGCGCAGCTTTTCGAAGATCTGCGGCGCCGCGTGGCGCGACCGGTCGAGGCGGACTTTGTCTCTCACGTTCATAGGCGGCGGATTGTCGCACCGCACGATTTTGACGTACTAATATATTAGTGCTTTAATGCGCCGAAACTGTGATGGAGCCTATGACGACGACCCGCCGCCCCCCCGAGTCCCTGCGCAGCGCACGCTGGTTCGCCCCCGACGACCTGCGCTCCTTCGGCCACCGCTCTCGCATCATGCAAATGGGCTACGCGCCCGAAGACTGGGTGGGCAAGCCCATCATCGCCATCGTCAACACGTGGTCGGACATCAACCCCTGCCACGGCCACTTCAAGCAGCGGGTGGAAGACGTCAAGCGCGGCGTGCTGCAGGCGGGCGGCTTTCCCATCGAACTGCCCGCCATCTCGCTGGCCGAGGCCTTCGTCAAACCCACCACCATGCTCTACCGCAACATGCTCGCCATGGAGACCGAAGAGTTGCTGCGCAGCCACCCGGTCGATGGCGCGGTGCTGATGGGCGGCTGCGACAAGACCGGCCCCGGCCTGCTGATGGGCGCCATCAGCATGGGCCTGCCCTGCGTCTTCGTGCCCGCCGGCCCCATGCTGCGCGGCAACTACAACGGGCAGGTGCTGGGCTCGGGCTCGGACGCGTGGAAGCTCTGGGACGAGCGCCGCGCCGGCCAGATCACGCAGACGCAGTGGCTCGGGGTGGAAGGCGGCATCGCCCGCAGCCACGGCACCTGCATGACCATGGGCACGGCCAGCACCATGACGGCGATCGCCGAGGCCATCGGCATGACGCTGCCGGGCGCCTCGTCCATCCCCGCGCCGGACGCCAACCATGTGCGCATGAGCGCCGAGAGCGGCCGCCGCATCGTCGAGATGGTCTGGCAGGACGAAACCCCGGCGAAGCTGCTGAGCCGCGAATCGTTCCTGAACGGCATCAACGTCGCCATGGCCGTGGGCTGCTCCACCAACGCCATCGTCCACCTGGTGGCCATGTCGCGCCGCGCGGGCGCGCACTGCGCCGTCACGCTGGATGACTTCGACGCCGCCAGCCGCCACGTGCCGGTGATCGCCAACGTGCGGCCCAGCGGCGACACCTACCTGATGGAGGACTTCTACTACGCCGGCGGCCTGCCCGGCCTCATGTCGCGCATGCCGCAGCACCTGCACCTGGGTGCGCGCACCGTCACCGGCCGCACGCTGGGCGAGAACATCGAAGGCGCCGCCGTGTTCAACGACGACGTGATCCGGCCATTGGACAACCCCATCTACGCAGAGGGCGCGCTCGCCGTGCTGCGCGGCAACCTGGCGCCCGACGGCGCCGTTATCAAGCCCAGCGCGTGCGCGCCGCACCTGCAGCAGCACACCGGCCCGGCGCTGGTGTTCGACGACTACCCCAGCATGAAGGCCGCGGTGGAAGACCCCGACCTCGACGTCACGGCCGACCACATCCTGGTGCTGCGCAACGCCGGCCCGCAGGGCGGCCCCGGCATGCCCGAATGGGGCATGCTGCCCATCCCCGCGAAGCTGGTGAAGCAGGGCGTGCGCGACATGCTGCGCCTGTCCGATGCGCGCATGAGCGGCACCAGCTACGGCGCCTGCATCCTGCACGCCGCGCCCGAGGCCTACATCGGCGGCCCGCTGGCGCTCGTGAAAACCGGCGACCTCATCACCGTGGACGTGCCCGCGCGCCGCATCCACATGGAGGTGAGCGACGAAGAACTCGCCCGCCGCCGCGCCGCCTGGACGCCGCTGCCCGCACGCTACCAGCGCGGCTACGGCTGGATGTTCAGCCGCCACATCCTGCAGGCCGACCAGGGCTGCGACTTCGATTTCCTCGAAACCGGCTTCGGCGCCCCCGTGCCCGAGCCCGACATCTTCTGACCCCCGGAGACATGCCCTTGAACCCCGCCACCCGCGACCGCCTCGCCCACGTCAGCACCGCCACGCTGTGCACCGCCCTCTTCAAGAAGGGGCTGCGCAACCAGTTCCTGCAGAACGTCCACCCCCTGCGCACCGGCCGCGCCAACATGGTGGGCGAGGCCTTCACGCTGCGCTACATCCCGGCGCGCGAAGACCTGAACACCATCGACGTGTTCAAGAACCCCGACCACCCCCAGCGCAAGGCCGTGGAAGACTGCCCGCCCGGCGCCGTGCTGGTCATCGACAGCCGCAAGGACGCGCGCGCCGCATCGGCCGGCTCCATCCTCGCCTCGCGCCTCATGAAGCGCGGCGTGGCCGGGCTGGTCACCGACGGCGGGTTTCGCGACACGCCCGAGATCGCCGCGCTCGACATGCCGGCCTACCACCAGCGCCCCTCGGCGCCCACCAACCTCACGCTGCACCAGGCCATCGACATCAACGGGCCCATCGCCTGCGGCGACGTGGCCGTGTTCCCCGGCGACGTGCTGGTGGGCGATGGCGAGGGCGTCATCGTCATCCCCGCGCACCTGGCCGATGAGATCGCCGCCGAAGCCACCGAGATGGCCGCCTTCGAAGACTTCGTGACCGAGAAGGTGCTGGAAGGCCGCTCGATCATCGGCCTGTACCCGCCCACCGACCCCGCCACCCACGGCGACTTCGCCGCCTGGCGCGCCGAGAAAGGCCGCTGACACCCGGCACACACCGCCCGCACCGCTTTTTCCGCCTTCCCCCCTTCCCCACATCGCAGCACCACAACGACACCCGGAGACAAACCCCATGCGATTCATCCGACACACCGCCCTGCTGGCCGCCCTGGCCCTGGCCCCATTCCTTGCGGGCGCCCAGGAATGGCCTACCGCCAAGCCCATCACCTACGTCGTGCCGTTCACGCCCGGCGGCTCCACCGACATCATCGGCCGCGTGCTCGCCAACAAGCTGGGCGAGGCGCTCAAGCAATCGGTGGTGGTGGACAACAAGCCCGGCCAGGCCGGCGGCATCGGCGCCTCGTACGCGGCCAAGGCCCCGCCGGACGGCTACACCCTCTTCGGGGGCACCATCAGCACGCACGCCATCAACGCCAGCCTGTACAAGAACCTGTCGTACAACCCGGTCAAGGACTTCGAGCCCGTGGCCCTGGTGGCCACGCTGCCCAACGTGCTCATCGTCAACCCCGCGCTGGGCGTGAATTCGGTCAAGGAACTGATCGAGCTGCTCAAGAAAGACCCGTCCAAACGCATGTTCGCGTCGTCGGGCGCGGGCACCTCCACCCACCTGGCGGGCGAGATGTTCGGCGACCTGATTGGCGTGAAGCTCACCCACGTGCCGTACAAGGGCACGCCGCCCGCCCTCACCGACGTGGCCGCCGGCCAGGTGTCGTTCATGTTCGACCAGATGACCGCCGCCCTGCCCCTGGCCAAGGCCGGTCGCGTGAAGTTGCTGGCCGTGACCACCGGCCAGCGCATCGCCCTCGTGCCCGAACTGCCCACCATGATCGAATCGGGCGTGGCCGGCTTCGAGATGTCGTCCTGGCAGGCCGTGTACGCCCCCAAGGGCACGCCCAAGGCCGTGGTGCAGCGGCTGAACGCCGAGATCGTCAAGGCCCTCAAGCAGCCGGACGTGGTGGACAAGCTGCACACGCAGCTGGGCATGGACATCGTGGGCAGCACCCCAGAAGCGCTGGCGGCGCACATGGCCAAGGAGATTCCGCGCTGGGCGGAACTGGTGAAGAAGTCGGGGGCTTCGGCGGATTGAGCGACGGGGAAGTGCGCAGGCCTGCTCCTGGCTTGAGGCCTGCACTCTCTAAGGAAGTCAAAGTGTCTGCCGGCGATGCATTGCTTGTGAAATATCGGAGGCCGTGGATGTAAGCGATGCGCAAGAAAAATCGGGACACTGCGACGCGACCATGGAAGACATCGCCGCATCTGATCTCAAATCCATACTCCACTCCAAGCGGGCCAATCTCTACTACCTTGAGCACTGCCGGGTCTTGGTCAATGGTGGCAGGGTTGAATATGTGACGGATGCCGGCAAGAAAAGCCTGTACTGGAATATTCCCATCGCCAATACCACCAGCATTCTGCTGGGAACAGGCACCTCGATTACCCAGGCGGCCATGCGTGAACTGGCCAAAGCCGGCGTGTTGGTGGGGTTTGCGGGCGGCGGGGGCACCCCGCTGTTCAGTGCCAATGAGCTGGACGTGGACGTGGCATGGTTCGCACCGCAGTCCGAGTATCGCCCGACGGAGTATCTGCAAGCGTGGGTGCGTTTCTGGTTCGACGAAGAACTGCGGCTGATGGCAGCCAAAGCCCTCCAGATCCAGCGGCTGCAAAGGCTGCGGACGCAATGGACCACGCGTGCTGTGCGCGAGGCCGGATTCGCGGTGGATGCGCAACGCTTGCAAAACTTGCTGGATCCCTTTATGGCGCACATCGCCAATGCGCCAGACATCACCGCCTTGCTCACCGATGAGGCGCGTTTGACCAAGGCGCTTTTCAAACTGGCGGTGGATGCAACGGGCTATGGCGATTTCACACGCGCCAAACGCGGTACCGGCAGCGATGCCGCCAACCGCTTCCTGGACCACGGCAACTATCTGGCCTACGGGCTCGGCGCGACCGCCACGTGGGTGTTGGGTCTCCCCCACGGCCTGGCAGTGCTGCACGGCAAGACACGGCGGGGTGGGCTGGTCTTTGATGCGGCTGACTTGGTGAAGGATGCCTCGATCCTGCCGCAGGCCTTTCTCTCGGCGATGCGGGGAGACGATGAACAGCAGTTTCGCCACCACTGCATCGACGCCCTCACCCGCAGCGAATCACTGGACTTCATGATCGATACGCTCAAGGCAATCGCATTGGAGACGGCGAGGCACGCACAGAAGTCGGCGCTGTGAACGTCCTTTTCGTATCCCAATGCAGCAAACGGGCTTTGACGGAAACCCGCCGCATCCTTGATCAGTTCGCGGAACGGCGTGGGGACCGCACCTGGCAAACCCCCATCACGGCGGATGGATTGGACAGCGTTCGCCGGCTTCTGCGTAAAACGGCCCGCAAAAATACCGCTGTCGCGTGCCATTGGATCCGCGGCAAAGACCACAGTGAGCTATTGTGGGTGGTGGGCGATGGCCGGCAGTTCAATGCGCAAGGCGCGACCCCCACCCACACCACGGCCAGCAACATCCTGCGCGTAGAGGATGAAAGCAGTTGGCACCACTTGCCTCTGATGACTTCGCTGGCGGCGCTCGCTGCCCTGCTTCACGATTTGGGAAAAGCCACGCAAGCTTTTCAAGACCGGCTGAGAAATCCCGGTGTGCGCGAGCGCAACCACTACCGCCATGAATGGGTCTCGGTGCGCCTGTTTCAGGCTTTTGTGGGCCGCGATGACGATGCTGCATGGCTGCAGCGTCTGGCCTGTTGTGCCGACGCCGCCACGGACACCAGAGCGTTCGAAGCGCTATGGCTGGACCACGCAGGAGGGCGATTGCTACGCGACGGTCTTGATGAACCGCAGGCCACGCAGCATCTGCCTTTCGCCCAAATGCCTCCGCTCGCACAAGCGGTGGCTTGGCTGGTATTCACCCACCATCGCTTGCCTTGTCTTCCGGTGCATCGGCCCGAGGGCAGCCATGAGGAGGACATCAGCCTGCCTCGCGCCCAATGGCACCGCTTTGGCGCCCGCCCCCCATTCGTCAACAGCAAAGAGTTGGATGGGGCCCTGGCCCGCGTCAGCGCTGATTGGAACGAGCCCCGCGAGCAAGCCTCCACCGCCACCGTACAGGTCCACTGGCATTTTCCGCATGGCTTGCCTGTGGCAACACTGGCCTGGCGCAAACAGGCTGCGCGCTATGCCCGCAAACTGCTGGCACGGGCCCAAGCCCCGGGCGACGCAGGCGTATTGCATGACCCCTACACCATGCATGTGGCGCGCCTGTGCCTCATGTTGGCAGACCACCACTATTCCAGCATCAGCGACGAGCCACGGCGCCTGCCCTATCGCAACGCGGGCTACCCGCTGTACGCCAATACCTGTACGGACGCAATCAAAAAAGATAGTGACAGGGGGCTTTGGGGGAAGCACGGGCAGCCGTTTTTCAATCAAACGTTGGACGAACACCTGCTTGGCGTTCAAGGGCATGCCACGCTGATAGCGCGATCTTTGC
This sequence comes from Acidovorax sp. KPB24-07, assembly GCF_057543315.1. Classification (NCBI taxonomy): domain Bacteria; kingdom Pseudomonadati; phylum Pseudomonadota; class Betaproteobacteria; order Burkholderiales; family Comamonadaceae; genus Acidovorax; species Acidovorax sp. KPB24-07. The sequence goes on along the minus strand of NZ_BAAJYS010000043.1, from coordinate 6,976 downwards.
CCAGCCTCGGGCGAAGCCTGCCCGCACTGCAAAACCACAAGCCACTGAAAAGGCGCAACACCGACATCCGCTTCGCCTGGCAAGACAAAGCTGCCGACTTGGCTGCGAGCGTGCGCACCCGTGCCGCTGCACAAGGCGCTTTCATCGTCAGCATGGCTTCCACAGGATGCGGCAAGACGTTGGGCAACGCCCGGATCATGAATGCGCTCGCCGACCCTGCCACGGGCCTGCGTTGCGCGTTCGCCATCGGGTTGCGCACGCTCACGCTGCAAACCGGGCGCAGTTTCCAGCGCGATCTGGGGCTGGGTGAGGAGCAACTTGCCATCCAGGTAGGCGGCGCAGCCAGCCGGGCTTTGTTTGACCATTGGGAGCGGCAGGCCGAGACCACGGGCTCTGCATCACGCCAGCGGTTGCTGGATGAAGCGTGTACCGTGCTCTACGAGGGAAACGACCAGCACCCCCTGCTGCAGCGCCTGACCGACGATGCCCAAGCCCGCGCGCTGATCGCCGCACCGTTGCTGGTCTGCACGGTGGACCATCTCACCCCCGCCACCGAAAGCCTGCGTGGCGGTCGCCAGATTGCACCCATGCTGCGGCTCATGACTGGCGACCTGGTACTGGACGAGCCAGACGATTTCGACATGGCCGATTTGCCTGCCTTGACGCGCCTGGTGTATTGGGCAGGGTTACTGGGTTCTCGCGTGCTGCTGTCGTCCGCCACGTTGCCGCCGGCACTGGTGGAAGGACTGTTCCTCGCTTACCGTGCCGGGCGCGCGGTGTACCAGCAGCATCGCAGCGAAAGGCCCAATGCGCCGGTTGATCCTTGCTGCCTGTGGATCGATGAGTTCCACCAGACCACGCAGGACTGCGCCGATGGTGCCGCTTTTCGTGTGGCACACACACAATACGTGCAAAAACGGTTGATTCGGCTGGCCCAGGCGGAAGTGCGCCGTCTCGCGCAGATCGCCGATTTGCCTGATGAGTGGCGTGACATGGACCAGGCCGAACGGCGCACGGATTTTGCACGCCTGGTGCTGCACCATGCCTGGCAGTTGCACCAGCAGGCCTGCAATCACATGATCGATTCCGTCAGCGGCAAGCGTGTGAGCCTGGGACTGATCCGCATGGCCAACATTGCCCCGCTGTACGACGTGGCTTTGGCGATCCATCGGTTGGGTGCACCGGCTCCCGGGGTGCGCGTGCATCTGTGCGTGTACCACTCGCAATTCCCTCTGCTGGCCCGATCGGTCATCGAGCAGCAGCTCGATACCCTGCTCGATCGCCGCGGCGCCCGTGGCGGGCAAGACCCTGTGCTCCAGCGCCCCGTGTTGCGTGCGCTCATCGACGCCCACCCCGAGCACCACCATTTGTTCATCGTGCTGGCTAGTCCCGTCAGTGAGGTGGGCCGGGACCACGATTACGACTGGGCGGTGGTCGAGCCCTCGTCCATGCGGTCGCTGATCCAACTGGCGGGCCGCGTGCGCCGTCATCGGCCGGGTAGCGTGGCAGATGCCAACATGGTGGTACTCGACCGCAACCTGCGGTCGTACGAGCACATCGGCGAAGCGGCATTTTGCAAGCCTGGGTTCGAGATGGGTTCGCAGTCCGCCGGTACGACCGACGCAGCGCGCTGGTTCCACTTGAAGTCCCACCGCTTGCGCGATGTGATGGCGCACGCGGCACAAGGCAACGCGCCGTGGGCGGTGGATGCGCAGCCGCGCATTGCGGTGGCCGTCGGCAAGCTTCAGCCCCGCCGTTACCTGGTGGACTTGGAACATGCCCGCATGCATGACAGCATGCTGCCGCGCCATGCAGACGGTCAAGACACCACCGCCCCCATCCGCGCAGCCAGCCTGCATTGGGCCCATCCAGGCAACCTGTGGCTCACCGGCCTGCTGCCGCAATACCAGCGCTTTCGCTACGACCCACAGCCGCGCGACGACGTGGTCCTGCTGCCGGATGAAGACGAATCCACCTTGCAATTGCATCGCGTCGATGACGGGCCTGGCCGAGGCGACAGGCTCTACGTGCGCATAGAGGACAGCTTGCTGGATCGGGTGCCGGAGGCCGCATTGGCCGCCCGCACTGTTTCACCCTGGTCGAGCGTGAACCTGATGCATGAACTGACCCAATTGGCGCAGGCCCAGGGTTTGACCTTGCAACAGTGTGCTGAACGCTATGCCGGTGCCAGCTTGCCATCCCAGCAGCAGGGATGGCGGTTTCATGAGCTTTTGGGATTCAACAAGAAGGAGGTGTCTTGATGTCATTGAAGTGCCGATACATAACGTCTAACTGCGGAGGCCGAAGTCATGCCGAAAGCTGAAATTCCCATCGCATACCGCAGTTTCCGGGAGGCCATACAAGCGTTTTTAAAAGAACGTCTGGGGGCCAAGCTAGATAAAACCGAGGAAGGGGAGGATGCGAAGCGTCAGGAACTGATCACTCAGCACCACCCGAGCAGGTGGCTGAAAGAAGCTGCAAAGCGAGTGCATCAAATCCAGGCCGTCACCCACTCCCTCAAACCCATCCACCCGGACGCGCGTGGCACCAATCTGTATGTGGAGCCTAGGCAACTTCCTCCGCTGGATGATCTGGGCAGCCATGCCCTCGGCGATCGCTTTGTCGGCGATGTGGTGGGCAACGCGGCAGCGCTGGATGTTTACAAGTTGCTCAAGCTGGAGGTGAATGGGCGCACTTTGTTGAACGCCCTGCTGGACCAGGATCCCGACGCCCTCGCGGCGCTGGACGCGGACCCTGTGCAGGCCCACGCGTTGCGCGACGCGTTTGTGTCGCTCATCCAGCCGCGGGCCGGAGGCGCCAGCAGCCACCCGCTCGCCAAGCAGCTCTATTGGCTTGTGGGCGCAGATGCTGGCAGGGACAGCGACTATGTCCTGCTCGCGCCGCTTTACGCCACGTCGCTGGCCCAGGCCGTGCATACCCAGGTGCAGGAAGACCGCTTCGGCGAAGCCAACAAAGCCGCCCGCCAGGCCCGGCGCGAGCGCAAAGCGCACGAAGGCACGTATCACGTCTATCCCGGGCTGGCGGTGCAGAACATGGGTGGGACCAAGCCGCAGAACATCAGCCAGCTCAACAGCGAGCGACGGGGCATGAACTATCTCCTGTCGTCGCTGCCACCCCAATGGAAATCCAGTGAAGGGCGATTCCCCGTGCATGCGGAATCGGTGTTCGACCGCCTGTTCATCGTCCGCCCAGAGGTACGCCAGACGGTACGTGCACTGCGGCATTTTCTCGAATCCGACCCCGAGCCCAACCAAGCGACGCGCCAGCGGCGCGAAGCCCTGCTGGATACGCTGCTGGACGAACTGGTTTCGCTGGCCGCTGAGATGCAGCAACTGCTGCCACCGGGGTGGACCGTGCATGACCCGGAAAAACGCTTTGCCAAGCTGAACTACCAAGAGCAGCTTTGGCTGGACCCGCTGCGTGCTGAGCTACCGGAAGAGCCGGTATTTGCGTTCGATTGGCTTTACATGGACTGGCCTGCAGCCATCGGCAAGCGCTTTGCCAACTGGCTGAACGATCAGCTGCGTGGCAAGCTGCCGCTGGGCGATGCCGAAGCGCGCGAGTGGAAAAAAGTGCTATTGACCGATGAGGACGGCTTCCGGCAGCGATTGCGCGAAATGCGTGACAAGTTGGACGCGCCGCACTATGTGCCCATCCGACAAACGCATGCTGAACTGGCCAAGGCATCGGGGGAGGACGCATGAGCCAACCCCAACCCCAGGCCCTTCTCGTTCTCCCCCATCTGCGGATCCAGAACGCCAACGCCATCGCCAGCCCGCTCACGCACGGCTTTCCGTCCATCACGGCCTTTACCGGGCTGATGTGGGCGCTGGAGCGCAAGCTGGCCCTGGCCGGTGTGCCATTGCGCCTGCATGCGGTGGGCGTGGTCTGCCACCACCACCAGGAACAGGTGACGCACGGCTATGTGCGCAGCTTCAACCTGACGCGCAATCCCGTGGACAAGGATGGAAGCACCGCCGCCATCGTGGAGGAGGGACGCATGCATCTACAGATCACTCTGGTGGTCGCCGTGTCCGAAAAAAACACGCCTGACACGGCATCGGTGCTGGTGCAGGGCAATCAGGCGCAATGGGCGGAGTGGGCTCGCATCGCTGGTGAAACCCTCGCGGGCATGCGCGTGGCGGGCGGCAGTGTGCTGCCCTCGCGCGCCGTGCCAGGAAAACGCGTGCGGCCATGGATGGATATCGTGCCCGATGACCCGGTGGAAGCTGCCAGCCTCTTTCGCGCATGGCATCGGCAGTGGCTACCCGGCTTTGCCTTGGTGGGGCGCGACGACCTGCTGATGGGGCGCTTGCAGCAACTGCGTGCGACGCATGCACAAGCCACTTTGCTGGATGCCTGGCTGCACGCGTCCCGTTTCAACCATCAGGCGTTGCTGAGCGCGGACGGAATGCCTGCAATCGACGGTCAAGTGGCCTGGGGGGATCCGTTTCGGCCCAAAGGCAGCGGGTGGATCGTGCCCATCCCCGTTGGCTATGCAGCGCTCACGGCCCTCCATCCCGCAGGCAGTGTGCGCAATGCCCGAGATGCCACGGTGCCCGTGCGCTTCGTTGAGTCGGTGTACTCGCTGGGCGAATGGGTCAGCCCGCATCGGCTTCAGAGCCTGCAGCAATTGCTATGGCAGGCCGAGACCGACGAAACCCTGGGTCTGTACCGCTGCCGCAACGGCTATCGGCCGCTCCCTGGACAGGATGGCGCCAACGCCGTAACCGGCGCCGCCAGCGACTGGGATGACGAAGAGGCCTATGACTACACCTGAGCAGACAGTGCCTTATCCCGCTTGCCTGATTCACCCTCCATTTTTCAAGGATTGACACCATGACCGAGAAACTCGCCACCGCTTCCGTCCTGGCCTTCGAGCGCAAGCTCGACCCGTCTGATGCCGTGTTCCATGCTGGCCGCTGGGACGACCAAGCCCAATCGCATGCCTGGCAGCCCGTCACCATCCAGCCTAAGTCGGTGCGCGGCACCATCAGCAATCGGCTCAAGGCCAAAGACCAAGACCCTGCCAAGCTGGACGCTGCCATCGAAAAGCCCAACCTGCAAACCGTGGACGTGGCTGCGTTGCCCCCACAGGCCGACACGCTCAAGGTGCAGTTCACGCTGCGCGTGCTGGGTGGCGCAGGCACCCCGTCGGCCTGCAATGGCGCGGCCTATCAGGCCAAGCTGCTGACGACCGTGCAGGGCTATGTGCAGCAGCATGGCTTTGCCGAACTCGCGCAGCGCTACGCCGCCAACCTGGCCAATGGCCGCTTTCTGTGGCGCAACCGCGTTGGCGCCGAGCGCGTTCAGGTCATCGTGGAACGATTGCAAGACGGCAAGGCCGTTGAGTCCTGGTCTTTTGATGCCCTGGCGCTGAACACGCGCGCGGTAGGTGCTGTCAGTTCCGAAGTACCTGGGGTGCAAGGGCTGGGGCAGCTCATCGCGGGCGGGCTGGCAGGCAGCACCCATGTGCTGCTGCAGGTGACGGCCTTTGTGCGCCAAGGCGCGGGGCAAGAAGTGTTTCCGTCGCAAGAACTCATTCTGGACAAGGGCAGCGCGGGCAAAAGCAAAACGCTGTACCACGTCAACGGTGTGGCTGCCATTCACTCGCAGAAGATCGGCAACGCCATTCGTACCATTGACACCTGGTACGACGGCGCCGGCGAACTGGGCCCGATTGCCGTGGAACCCTACGGCTCTGTCACCACCCAGGGAAAGGCGTATCGGCAGCCGAAGCAGAAGCTGGATTTCTACACGCTGCTGGATGAATGGCTGCTGAAAGACAAGGTGCCCCCCACCGAACAACAGCACTTTGTGATGGCCGCGTTGATCCGTGGCGGCGTGTTTGGCGATGCGAGCTGAGTCGAGCGCCAACCATGACCACGCATTACATGGACCTTTCTTTGCTGCCGGATCCGGAGTTCAGCCCAACCCCGTTGCGCAACGCACTGTTTTCCAAACTGCACCGTGCGTTAGTGCAATTGGAAACGGGTGAGATCGGCGTGAGTTTTCCGGGGCTGAACCCGCGAGGAACGGACCTGGGCGCCACGCTGCGGCTCCATGGCACAGAGCCCGCGTTGAAACGCCTGCAAGCGTTGCCCTGGCTGCAAGGCATGCGCGACCATGTACTGGCAGGCAGCGTCGCCCCAGTGCCTGGAAGCACGGCACACCGGGTGGTGCGCCGCGTGCAGGTGCACAGCAGCCCTGAGCGCTTGCGCCGCCGACAGATGCGCCGACACGGCTATGACGAAGCCGAAGCCCAAAGGCGTATCCCGGACAGCGCGGCGCGGCGGCTGGATTTGCCTTATCTGAACCTGCAGAGTTCCAGCACAGGACAGGCGTTTCGCCTGTTTCTCGAGCACGGTCCGGTGCAAGCCGTGCCGAGCCTCGGCCATTTCAGCGCTTATGGGTTGAGCCCCCTGACGACGGTTCCCTGGTTTTGACCCTTTTTTGGAGCCATTGCCAAAACCTTTATAAATCAAGCACTTGGGCGTACTGGTAGCAAAAAGGGATGAATGGAGGCAGCAGCTGTTTTTCACTGATGAATCAACAGGCTAGGGAGATTTTTCTCTACTTCACTGCCGTATAGGCAGCTCAGAAAGCACTGGGCCCGCTGGTGGGGCAACGACGTGGCTTCACTGCCGTATAGGCAGCTCAGAAAACTATGCGAGAGCTCGCATCGATGCGCTTGGCCTTCACTGCCGTATAGGCAGCTCAGAAAATCTGCAGCGCTTGATTTCGCTCCTCCGCGAACTTCACTGCCGTATAGGCAGCTCAGAAAGCCGTGCCGGGTGACGCTTGCGCCAGCGCGCACTTCACTGCCGTATAGGCAGCTCAGAAATACCTCGATCCGAACGACCGCAAGCAGTGGGTCTTCACTGCCGTATAGGCAGCTCAGAAAGGTTTCCGGGTCGATCGCGAAGAAGCTCTGCTCTTCACTGCCGTATAGGCA
>NZ_BAAJYS010000042.1:0-22968 GCF_057543315.1 Acidovorax sp. KPB24-07 | reverse complement strand
TCGTTCGCCGTGGCGGTGCTGGTGGCCGTGGCCGTGACCGTGGCGGTGGCGGCGCTGCTGGAGGTGACGCTGATGCGCCGCCTCTACGGGCGCGACCACCTGGCCCAGGTGCTGGCCACCTTCGGCGTGATCCTCGTGGCGGACGATGCCGTGAAGATGGTGTGGGGCCCCTCCCCCGTCATGGCGCCCACGCCGGCCTGGCTCTCGGGGCCGGTGGAACTGTTCGCCGGCCTGCTCTACCCGTCGTACCGCCTGGTGGTGCTGGGCGCGGGCGTGCTGGTGGCGGGTCTGCTGTACCTGCTGGTCAACCACAGCCGCGTGGGCATGCTGGTGCGCGCGGGCGCGTCGGACCGCTGGATGGCCGAGCTGATGGGCGTGCGCGTGCGGCGCGTGTTCTGCGGCATCTTCGTGCTCGGTGCCGCCCTGGCGGCCCTCGCGGGCGCCCTCATGGGGCCGCTGATGGCGGTGCAGGTGGGCATGGGCGAATCCATCCTGATCCCCGCGCTGGTGGTGATCGTCATCGGCGGCATCGGCTCGGTGCGCGGCGCCTTCGTGGCGGCCCTGCTGGTGGGCCTGGTGGACACCATCGGCCGCGCCTTCCTGCCGCTGCTGCTGCGCGCCACCCTGCCGCCCGCCGTGGCCGCCGACTTAGGGCCGCTGTGCGCCGAGGTGGCCATGTACGCCCTGATGGCGGCGGTTCTGAGCTTTCGCCCCGCGGGGCTGTTTTCTGCCAAGGCCTGAGCGACATGTCTGCTGCCTCCCTGACTTCCTCTTCCCCACCGCAGCGCCGTGCCGCCGCGCGCTGGCGCGGCGCGCTGCTGCCCCTGGCCCTGCTGGCGGCGCTGGCGGTGTTTCCGCTGGTGGCATCGGCCCTGGGGCTGGATTTTTACATCGGCTTCGTGCGCCGGGTGCTGGTCGTGGCCCTGGCCGCCGCCAGCCTGAACTTCATCATGGGCTTCGGCGGCATGGTGGCGCTGGGGCATGCGGGCTTCATGGGCGTGGGCGCCTACACGGTGGTGGTGCTCAGCGACGCGGGCGCCACCTCGGCCTGGGTGGTGTGGGGCGCCGCCATGGTGCTGGCCGCGCTGGCGGCTGCGCTGGTGGGCGCCATCTCGCTGCGCACCCAGGGCGTGTACTTCATCATGATCACGCTGGCCTTCGCGCAGATGCTGTCCTTCGTGTTCGTCTCGCTGCGCAGCTACGGCGGGGACGACGGCTACACCCTGCCCATGCGGCCCGTGCTCGGCCTGGGCCTGGACGCCATGCACGAGCCCACCCTGTACTGGGTGGTGCTGGCGCTGGTGGCGCTGGTGCTGTGGTGGCTGGACCGGGCCACGGCCTCGCGCTTCGGCGCGGCGCTGGCGGGCATCCGCGACAACGCGACGCGCATGCGCGCGCTGGGCTATCCGGTGTACCTGCTGCAGCTGGCCGCCTTCACCCTGGCCGGCGCGGTGGCGGGCCTGGCGGGCGCGCTGCTGGCCACGGGCAACAGCTTCGTGAGCCCGGCCATGATGCACTGGACGCAGTCGGCCACGCTCATCGTGATGGTCGTCATCGGCGGCCTGGGCCGGCGCTGGGGCGGGCCGCTGGGCGCGGCCGTGTGGCTGGCGCTGGAAGAGGCACTCAAGCTCCACACCGACCACTGGCACATGCCGCTGGGCCTGCTGCTGATCGCCACCGCGCTGTACGCGCCCAGGGGCCTGGCCGCGCTGGCGGACCTGCGCGCAAGGAGCGCGCGATGAGCCTGTTCCAAGTGCAGGGCCTGGTCAAGCGCTTCGGCGGCCTGCTGGCCACCGACCACGTGGACCTGACCGTGGCGCACGGCGAGATCCACGCCCTCATCGGCCCCAACGGCGCGGGCAAGACCACGCTGCTGGACCTGATCTGCGGCAAGACGCGCGCCACCAGCGGCAGCATCAAGTTCAAGAACGAGGAGCTGACGCGCATGGCCGAGCACAAGCGCGTGCGGCTGGGCATCGGCCGCAAGTTCCAGACGCCGTCCATCTACGAGAACCTGTCGGTCTTCCAGAACCTGGAGGTGTCCTATCCCACCGGGCGCACCGTGTTCGGCGCGCTGGCCTTTCGCTGCACCAGCGCGGTGAAGGAGCGGGTGCAGGACGTGGCCGACGACATCGGCCTGGGCGATTTGCTCGCCACCGAGGCCGGCCTGCTCTCGCACGGCCAGAAGCAATGGCTGGAGATCGGCATGCTGCTGATGCAGGAGCCCGAGCTGCTGATGCTGGACGAGCCCATCGCCGGCATGAGCGCGCGCGAGCGTGAGCTCACGGCCGAGCTGCTGCAGCGCATCTGCAGGAACCGCGCGGTGATCGTGATAGAGCACGACATGGAGTTCGTCAAGCGCATCGCGCACAAGGTCACCGTGATGCACCAGGGAAAGATCCTGGCCGAAGGGTCGATGGACAAGGTCCAGAACGACCCCAAGGTGATCGACGTGTACCTCGGCCACTGAGACGCGCCGCTGCCCTTTGCCCACGCCTTGAGTTTTCTGGAGCCTCAATCCATGCTGAAAGTCACCGACCTGCACGTCGCCTATGGGCAGAGCGAAGCGCTGCACGGCATCTCGTTCGAGGGCCGCGCCAACGAAACCGTGGCCATCATGGGCCGCAACGGCATGGGCAAGACCACGCTGTTCAAGAGCCTGATGGGCCTGATGCCGGTCAAGAGCGGCTGCATCACCGTGGCCGGCCAGGAGGTGACGCGGGACGAGAGCTTTCGGCGCGTGGCCAAAGGCATCGCCTACGTGCCGCAGGGCCGCATGATCTTCCCCACGCTGACGGTGGAGGAGAACATCCAGACCGGCCTGGAGAACTCGAAGACCCGCCAGATCCCCGAAGAGATCTATGCGCTGTTCCCCGTGCTGTGGGACATGCGCCGTCGCAAGGGCGGCAATCTTTCGGGCGGGCAGCAGCAGCAGCTGGCCATCGCCCGTGCGCTGGTGACCGATCCCAAGGTGCTGCTGCTGGACGAGCCCACCGAGGGCATCCAGCCTTCGATCATCAAGGACATCGCCCGCGCCCTCAACGAGATCCGCAAGCTGCGCCAGATCACCATCGTGGTGAGCGAGCAGGTGCTCTCGTTCGCCATGGACGTGGCCGACCGCCTGTTCGTGATCGAAGGCGGCCGCCTGGTGCATGAAACCGCCCGCGCTGACACCGACCAGCAGCGCATCAAGGCCTACCTGTCCGTGTGAACGGCCACGGTCCGCGACGGATTTTTCGTTCCTTCCCCCTCGCCTTCTCTTCCCTTCACTTTCCAGGAGCACGCCATGGCTGAAACCCTCATCCACGTCGATCTGAGCCAATCGCCGACCCAGAACGAGAACGTCCACAACCGCTGGCACCCCGACATTCCAATGGCCTGCTGGGTGAACCCGGGCGACGATTTCATTCTGGAAACCTTCGACTGGACCGGCGGCTTCATCAAGAACAACGACAGCGCCGACGACGTGCGCGACATCGACCTGACCACGGTGCACTACCTCTCGGGCCCGGTGGGCGTCAAGGGTGCGGAGCCGGGCGACCTGCTGGTGGTGGACCTGCTCGACATCGGCGCCAAGCAGGACAGCCTGTGGGGTTTCAACGGCTTCTTCTCCAAGAAGAACGGCGGTGGCTTTCTGACCGAGCATTTCCCCGAGGCACAGAAATCGATCTGGGACTTCAAGGGCATGTTCACCAGCTCGCGCCACATCCCGGGCGTCAACTTCGCCGGCCTGATCCACCCCGGCCTGATCGGCTGCCTGCCCGACAAGAAAATGCTCGACCTCTGGAACGAGCGTGAGCAAAAGCTCATCGACACCGATCCCACTGCTGGCCTGGCCAACCCCCCCTCGGCCGGCACCGCCCACATGGGCCGCCTGACCGGCGAAGCCAAGGCCAAGGCCGCGGCCGAAGGCGCGCGCACCGTGCCGCCGCGCGAGCACGGCGGCAACTGCGACATCAAGGACCTGTCGCGCGGATCGAAAGTGTTCTTCCCGGTCTATGTCGACGGCGCGGGCCTCTCGGTGGGCGACCTGCATTTCAGCCAGGGCGACGGCGAAATCACGTTCTGCGGCGCCATCGAAATGGCCGGCTGGGTGCACATGAAGGTCACGCTCATCAAGGGCGGCATGGCTAAGTACGGCATCAAGAACCCGATCTTCAAACCCAGCCCCATCGTGCCGACCTACAACGATTATTTGATCTTCGAAGGCATCTCGGTCGACGAGGCGGGAAAGCAGTACTACCTGGACGTGAACGTGGCCTACCGCCAGGCCTGCCTGAACGCGATCGAATACCTGAAGAAGTTCGGATACAGCGGCGCCCAGGCGTATTCGATCCTGGGAACAGCCCCGGTGCAGGGCCACATCAGCGGCGTGGTCGATGTGCCCAACGCCTGCGCCACGCTGTGGCTGCCGACGCAGATCTTCGAGTTCGACATTAATCCGAACGCCAGCGGCCCGGTGAAAATGCTGGACGGCAGCATCGACATGCCGCTGTCGCCCGACCTCGTCTGATCCCCCGCCACGACAGGACCCCGCGCCATGCCCACCTACGACTATCAGTGCGCCACGTGTGGCGGTTTCGATGCCCTGCGCAGCCTGGCGCTGCGCAACGAGCCCGCTGCCTGCCCCCAGTGCAGCGCAGCATCCCCCCGCGTCTTCGCCAGCGCCCCGCGGCTGGCCTGCGTGAGCCCGGAGCAGCGGCGCGCGTTCGATACCAACGAGCGGGCGCAGCATGCGCCGCACTCCTCCCGCAACGGTGACGAAGGCAGTTACGGGCGGATGCGCCATCCGGCGGGGTGCGGCTGCTGCGGCTCTGGCAAGCGCAGCGCCACGGTGACGGCGGCGAGCGGAGCGAAGGCGTTTCCTAGTAAGAGGCCTTGGATGATTAGCCACTAAAGATGGCAAGGTGACGATGGGTCGCCTGATAGGATCATCGCTGTTAGTCGACCAGCTCAAGCTGGTATTGCTTTGCAGAGGGACGAGGCAGTCGCTGGCGGCTGCAGCCTCACATATAACCTCAAGCAGACCTCCAAATCAGCAGCACATTGACGGTCGTGGTGGTGGCTAATCAAGGATCAGGCTACCCCGGTTCGCTCCTTCCGGCCTTCGCCGCCTACAAGGTTCCGACCAGCACTCGACACTAGCTCAAATGCTTTTTCGTCAACACGTCCAATAGAGTGCCGCCCGGCGAGAGGCTGATCGAAGCATGACGATGGGCAAGCGCGACAGGCACAACGGAGTTCTCATAGAGGTCGAACTCCAAGTGCCTAATTAGCGCGAACGCCCGCGCAAGCCAACGATCATAATTTTTGGGATCAGCCTTTTGCCCAGAGAAGTCCTTGCGGTTCTGCTTGTTGGCGAACGGGTAGGCGAGGCAGACGTCGAAGATGCGCCCACTGTCGGTTTTGTAGATGAAGTCCTGCCCATAGTAGGTCTCGTGGCCGAAGTTGTCGGTCAGCGGCGCGATGCCGTTGATGAACTCAGCACGGTATTTGTCCGAGATCGCGCAGAACGTGCCGTTCTCCAAGTGGGGAGAAAGAGCGCGGGCGTGCTCCATGACCATGCCGTCCTTTTGCAGGCCCATGATCACAGGCGGAGGCAAGCCCGCGGCGGCGCACCGCTCAAAAAGCCCGTTGTAGAAGGCTTGGATCGACGCGTGATACCTCGCGGGCTGGCCGAAGAGGGCCAACGGCCCGTCCACCATGATGGCAGCCCCGGACACTGTAGACAGGTTGTTGTCCGCCATCGCCTTCAGGAGGGTCACCAACTGCAGGTGCTCCACTGCATTCATAAAACGGGTGATCGCCGAGGAGTTGTCGCCTTGGTCGGAGATCTGCTCGTGGATGCGCAGCGAATCGGTGACATAGACCGTAGCGCCGCAGCCGGAACAAGCGCTCTCGTCCTCGCCCTTTTTGAACAGGTGGGGGCATTCGAGACCGCACGACGGGCACTTCTCAATGGCGATCTGCCCACCCTCCAAGTGATAGAGCATGTCCTTCACGGACAAGCCGCCTCGGGGGATCTGCGTGCGCTCGTCGGAGAGTTGCTCGTAGACCGCCCTGCGAAATCCGTCCTGAACGCGCAATCCCTTGTAGCGGACATTTGAGCCGGGCAGCGTGAACGCGACGGCTCGGGCCTTGTTGTGAAGGCTTGCCGCCGCGTATGGGTCGACGAATGGGCTGCCTGGAGTCACCAGCCCGTTGTAGTCGCCCATGTCGAACGCCATGAAGCTGGTCTTCACGTAGCCCACCTGGGTAGATGGAAACTTCTTGTCGATGGGCTCCGAGTAGGCGCTGCCGTCCGAGGCCACCACCAGTCGCGGAAGCTCATAGCACTTCGGCGCGGGCTGGTAGAGCGCCGCGATGGATTCCGCGGCTTGGTCTCCTGGCTGCGTCAAATAAGAACATTCCGACAGGAACTTCTTGACGTCATCGTTCTTGACGATGTCGATGTGCCCCCGCTTGCTGGCCTGCTGTCCTTCGTAGGGCATGCGCGCTCCTTGAAACTCAATTTGCCTTGGAGGCGTTGGCCGCGTCTATCTCCGCGAGTTGCTTCTTCAACTCGGCCGGGGTGAATCGGTCTATTTGAACTGGCACAACGAAGGGCGACGAAAGCGTCTTGATGCGAGCGAAACCGACGTCCTGCGCCGACTTCAGCGAGGCAACGAAGTCCGCGAAGTCGTAAAACTTGGCCAACGCCTTCAACTCGTCGTCATTGTTCAAGTGCGTGACGAACCAGTTCTCGGTGTTGGCAAGGATGTTTGGATGGATCGACGACGGTTCCTGTGTGGCGTAAACGAACGCGATCTTGGCCTTGGCGCCCTCCTTGGCGATCCGCGGCCAAGTTGTAGTGAGCTCCTCCTTCTTGCCGATGAGATTGTGTGCCTCCTCAACGTAGATCACGATGTTCTGCGGCGTCCTGCCCGAGTTGTATTCGCGGAAGGATGTGTCGAAGATCTGCTGCGCAATGCGTTTGGAGAGGACGGAGCGAACCTCGACCGGCCCCGCCGACAAGTCCAGTATCACGATCTTGCCAGCCCATAGGTGGCCGACGACTTCCTTGACGACGTCGCCTTGACGCTTGGGCGAGTGATATTCCTTGATTCCGATCAGTGCCCGAAAGCCACGGATCGAGGTGCCGGTGGCATTGGCCCTCGCGAGCACGTTCAGGTAGGACTCCATCATGGGGTCCACCCAAGCGTTGCCCGACGAGTTCGTGAAGCCCTTCTGCGGCTTGCTCTCCGCCTTCTGCTGTTCGCGCAGCTCATAGTTGAGGCTACGGACAGTGGTGAAGAAATCCACCGCCTGCTGCGGGGAAAGGCTGCACGGCCCCTTGCCTACCGGAGTGGGCGTCGGGCCGTCTGCGTTCTTCACCGCCTCCAGAACGTCCTTGTTCGCTGGGAACTTCACTACCAAGCCAGTTGGCGCGGGAAAGCCGGCAGCGAATAGGATGGCTTGAAAGACCGCGACGCGTTGCTGCCAACGCTTGTGGTTGGACATGTCGGTGGCCTCGGGCTCCTCGAGTCCCGATTCGAGAAACTGCTGCAAATCAGTCTGGTTGCGGAACGGATCGTTGACCAGCAGCTTCGAGATCAAGTTGAGCGCCTCGGCGGGCTGCTCGTAGAAGTTGGTCCGAAGGTCGAGAAAGCCTTCCGTCTCAATGGCCCGATAGCGAACGCAGTCGGCGCCGAACACCGCCGCAATGGAGCTCCCGTCGTCTTGGTGGTTTGCGTTCGAATACTCGCCATTGATGTCGAAGATGATCTGGCCGATCTTGATGCCATCTCGACGTCCGGCCGTAGCCACGGAAGCCACGGTGGTCTTGACCGTGTTCGACTTACCAGTACGTGTCATGCCCAAAACTGCCGTTCGTCGAGCCAAGAAGTCGGAAGGCTGGATCAGGACCAGCACCTTGGGCTCGTCCTTGCCGCGGTGCAGCCGGGAGGTCGACGTATAGCGCACCGTGCCGATGGGAATCGAGCTCGGAGCCGACTTGAATCCGGCAGCTAGCGCGTCAGTCAGCATCGTCTTGCGGCGGTCGGCGTTGATGTGGTTGACGATCTTTTCAAGCGCGCCGGCGCGAGGCTTGTAGGCGCGAAGACGTGTCGCGGCGAAGTAGTTCTCGACATCGCTACCCAACTTGATCTCTCCGTCATCATCAAGAAAGAACGTTCCTAGGATGCGGCATTCGAGCCCCGCGTATTGGAGTTCGCTCTGCGTCATTGGGTCGAAGCCGTCGGTGTCGCTGGTCGGATAGCGCTCGTTAGCCTCGCGACGCTGATTGTGCTCAATGCGGGTCTGCACCATCTCGCCGTCGGAGGGCAGGCGCGCCGGCCCAAGTACTCTCAGCAGAATCAGTTCGTTGTCGAATGCGGTCGCATTTGCGGGACTCTGCGGATTGATCGCAGTGGCCACTAGAAAGCTGTTGTGTGGGATGCCTGCCACGCGCGCTTTCCAATTGTCGTTCGTCAGGACCGTCGCCCTCTGAAAGTCAATGCCGAAAACGTAGCCGATGTGGTTAGTTTCGAAGTCGCCCAAGAGCGGCATCAGCTTGTTGGGAAGGACCGCATTATCGAAGACGTTAGACATGCTCTCTCCTCTGAGTCGTTCGGAATTTATTGGGCTAGGGAAGCCGCTGCTGCTGCGGAGATCGGAAACCGGAGGGCGAGGTCGCTGCCGGCTCGGGATTTTTGAGGCTTCTTGATGCTGAGCCCAACGTGCGCTATAGCCACTTTGGCGGCCGCCGGCAGTCGCTTCATATTTGTGAGCACAAGCTCGCGCCCCACGAATGCGCACCCACCCAACGGATGTGTCGAATAGGTGTTGTCGATGACGCGGGCCTTGTTCGTCACATCCTCGTAAAGATCGCGCACTTCTTGGGCATCGTCATAAGACAGAAGCCAAGGCCGGCTCATTTTTTGAAGAAAGTCCCGTAAGGCCTCGTGCTCTACCTCGTCAAACACGTAACCATAGAGCTGGTCCGCTTTGTGATAGTAGGGAGGGTCGAGATAGATGACAGCGCGCTCGTCGTCGGCAAAGCGCTCGCAGAAGGCGCGCCATCCTTCATTGGCGACAGTGACTTTGGAACGCAACTCCGAAAGCGCGAGGATGCGATTGGCGATTCGTTGACGATTGAAGCGCACATCGATCTTGATATTCTTCTGCCCCCACCCGCCTAGAGGGCCCGATTTATGGATGATTCCATTGAACGATGTGCGATTGAGGTAGAGGCACTTCAACGCTGCCGCGCGTTGGCTGGTGGGCTTCAGAGCCTTCTGCCGCTTCCACTCTTCCACGGATAGCGGCACTTCGACAACGCGGGAAGCCAGCCACTCGGCGCCGGCCTTTGAAAAAACTGTCGCCCAGAACTGTGCGATGAGGGGGTCGACGTCATTGATCGCGATTTTGTCGACAACACCATCTTCGAGCAGTGCGATCGAAACGCTTGCCCCGCCGCAAAAGGGCTCGACAAACAGCCGAGGGGGGCCAGCGTTGAGAGAGATCGTCTTCGCGATGAAGTCGCTGAAACGCGCTTTGCTCCCCGGATATCTAAGGACGCTTCTTGTGCTGGTGCTCATGCTCAAAACTTATTTCTTGATCTAGCCGCCGGCTATTTATATAGCCCGTCCCGAATGGTATTCGTTGATGTCGCGAAGTCGGTTCAAACATGCTGCGACCATAACTGCGTGGCTTTGCAATCACGCGCTGGATTAGGGCAGCCTCATGGGGCTCCTTTTTTTAGGCGACCATAGCCCGATGGGTCAGACAAGGTAGACGACGACTCCTTTCAGGTTGGGAGCGCGCATGCATTTAGCCGCTGTGCGTCCGCATTGCGCTGGTAATGCCGACCGCATGGCCCATGATGCACACAAAATGTCCACTTCATACAAATGCGGAAATTCAATCAGCAAGCCACAGCCAGCCTAAGCAGACATGTTGTACGAACTGTAATTACCGCTTTAGCCAGATTCAATTCAAGAAAATTGATCGCAACCAAGAAACCATCGATCTGTGGCTAATCCCCCAGCGATCTGGACTGAGATGGGCGAAAAAGCTGTACTTGCTTTTCAACAAGTACAGCTTTCCATCAAACAGGCCCCACTAAGGCCGCAACCTTTCTTAACCCCTTACAGCCTCCAGCGCTGCATTCAGCGTGGCGCTGGGGCGCATCACGGCCTCGGTCTTCTTCGGGTCAGGCAGGTAGTACCCGCCGATGTCCGCTGGCTTGCCCTGCACGTCGGCCAGCTCGCCCACGATCTTCTGTTCGTTGTCGGCCAGGGTCTTCGCCAGGCCTGCGAACTTGGCGGCCAGTGCCGTGTCCTCGGTCTGTGCGGCCAGTTCCTGGGCCCAGTACAGGGCCAGATAGAACTGGCTGCCGCGGTTGTCCAGCTGGCCGGTCTTGGGGCTGGGGTTCTTGTTGTTGTCCAGCAGCTTGCCGGTGGCGGTGTCCAGCGTCCTGGCCAGCAGGGTGGCTTGCTGGTTGCCGGTCTTCAGGCCCAGGTCTTCCAGGCTGACGGCCAGGGCCAGGAACTCGCCCAGCGAATCCCAGCGCAGGTGATTTTCTTCCACCAGTTGCTGCACGTGCTTGGGCGCCGAGCCACCAGCGCCCGTTTCGTACATGCCGCCGCCGGCCATCAGGGGCACGACGGACAGCATCTTGGCGCTGGTGCCCAGTTCCATGATGGGGAACAGGTCGGTCAGGTAGTCGCGCAGGATGTTGCCGGTGACGCTGATCGTGTCCAGGCCGCGGATCACGCGCTCCAGCGTGTAGCGCATTGCGCGCACCTGGCTCATGATCTGGATGTCCAGGCCGGTCGTGTCGTGGTCCTTCAGGTAGGTTTTCACCTTCTTGATGACCTCGTTCTCGTGCGGGCGGTACGGGTCCAGCCAGAACACGGCGGGCATGCCGGAGTTGCGGGCGCGGGTCACGGCCAGCTTCACCCAGTCGCGGATCGGCGCGTCCTTCACCTGGCACATGCGCCAGATGTCGCCTTCTTCCACGTTCTGGCTCAGCAGCACTTCGCCCGTCGCCAGATCGACGATGTTGGCCACGCCGGCTTCCGGCACTTCGAACGTCTTGTCGTGCGAACCGTACTCTTCGGCCTGCTGGGCCATCAGGCCCACGTTGGGCACGGTGCCCATGGTCTTGGGGTCGAAGGCACCATGCCATTTGCAGAAGTTGATGATCTCCTGGTAGATGCGGGCGAAGGTGCTCTCGGGGATCACCGCCTTGGTGTCCTTCAGGCGGCCGTCGGCGCCCCACATCTTGCCGCCGTTGCGGATCATGGCGGGCATCGAGGCATCGACGATCACGTCGTTGGGCGAGTGGAAGTTGGTGATGCCCTTGGCCGAATCGACCATCGCCAGCTCGGGGCGGTTTTCGTGGCAGGCGTGCAGGTCGCGCTTGATCTCGTCCTGCTTGCTCTGGGGCAGCGTGGCGATCTTGTTGTACAGATCGACCATGCCATTGTTCACGTTCACGCCCAGTTCTTCGAACAGCTGCGCATGCTTGGCGAAGGCTTCCTTGTAGAAGATGCGCACGGCGTGTCCGAAGACGATCGGGTGCGACACCTTCATCATCGTCGCCTTGACGTGCAGCGAGAACATCACGCCGGTCTTGTGCGCGTCCTCGATCTCCTTTTCGTAGAACTCGAGCAGGGCCGTCTTGCTCATGAACATGCTGTCGATGATCTCGCCGTCCTTCAGCGACACCTTGGGCTTGAGCACCGTGGTCTTGCCGCTCTTGCCGACCAGTTCCATCTTCACGTCGCGCGCCTTGTCGAGCGTGATCGACTTTTCGCCGTGGTAGAAGTCGCCGTGGTGCATGTGCGAGACGTGCGAGCGCGATGCCTGGCTCCATTCGGCCATGCTGTGCGGGTTCTTGCGGGCGTATTCCTTGACGGCCTTGGGTGCGCGGCGGTCGGAGTTGCCTTCGCGCAGGACCGGGTTCACCGCGCTGCCGATGCACTTGTTGTAGCGGGCGCGGATGTCCTTTTCTTCGTCGGTCGTCGGATTTTCGGGGTAGTCGGGAATCGCATAGCCCTTGCCCTGCAGCTCCTTGATGGCCGCCACCAGCTGCGATACCGATGCGCTGATGTTGGGCAGCTTGATGATGTTGGCGTCAGGCGAGAGCGTCAGCTTGCCCAGGGCGGCCAGGTTGTCGGGCACGCGCTGTGCCTCGGTCAGGCGCTCGGGAAACTGGCCCAGGATGCGGCCGGCGACCGAGATGTCGCTGGTCTCCACGTGGATGCCCGCTGGGGCCGCGAAGGTCCGCACGATCGGCAGAAAGGCGGCGGTCGCCAGGGCGGGGGCTTCGTCGGTCAGCGTGTAGATGATGGTCGGTTGCGTCGTGCTCATTCGCTTGCGTTCCTTGGGAAGGGGTGACAGATCAGCCGGTGATTTTCGCGCTTTCTGAAGGCAGTCGGCACAGATGCCCCTCAGCGCCGTTCGGGGCAGGTGCCCACGCGCCCGATCACGGGCACGAAAGGGGTGCCCGCTGGACGCGCTGCTGCAGGCTCACGCGCGCGATGCGGATACCCTCGTTACCAGCCAGATGCCGCCGCACACCAGCACCAGGGCCACCGCGTTGCGCCATTCGAGCAGGCTTTCTTCCAGGAACCAGGCCGACAGCAAGGTGCCGAACACGGGCACCATGAAGTTGAACGCGGTGATGAGGCTCACCCGGTTGTGCTTGAGCAGCAGGCTCCAGATCGAGATGGCCAGCGACGACAGCACCACCAGATAGGCCAGCAGCGATGACGAAGCCCACGTCACCTCGCCCAGCGCCCCCCCCAAGGCATAGCCGAGCGCCAGCAGCACCAGGCCGCCGATGGTCAACTGGTAGGCCGTCATCACGATGGGGTCCATCCCCTGGGAAATGCGCTTGCCGTAGACGCCGCCCAGCGCCAGCACCAGGGCGGCGATCACCACGAAACCTTCGCCCAGCAGGGCGAACTCGAAATCGGTCAGCGTTCCGGCCAGCCCGGCGCCGAGGTTGACCGCCATGACCCCCGCGAAGCCCACGATGCAGCCCCAGGCCTTGGCATGGCTGATGCGGTCGTTGTGGTACAGGAAATGCGCCAGCAACACGCTGAAGAAGGTGCCGGTGGCGTTCATGATCGACGCCTTCACCCCCGTCGTGTTCGCCACGCCGATGTAGAAGAAGATGTACTGCAGCGTGGTCTGCAACAGACCCAGCAGCGCCAATTGTCCCCACGCCCGGGCCGGCCAGCCGCTGATCTGACGGCCGCTGGCGGCCACCCAGGCCAGCAGCGCCAGGCCCGCCAGAGCGAAGCGCCAGCCGGCGAACACGAGCTTGGACGGGGTGTCGCTGCTGTCGATGCCGAACAGCGCGTAGCCATTCTTGATCGCCGGATACGAGCTACCCCAGAGCAGGCAGCAAAACAACGCCAGCAGGAAGACGTTCCTGCGTTGCGCTAGTGGGGAGATAGGGGGCGACATGGCTTCTTTCCAGGCGGGGCGGTGCCCCAAAATGGTGAATTTTGCACAAGTTGTACGACAACTCTGCATGTAAATATCCTGACTTGGCCGAATGTGGCCTCTTTTAGAGTATTTTTGCTCCTTATTGTCCGATGACTATCCGAAACCGCAGTGAACTGGCCTCGGGAGCCGATCACAAGGCATGGGCCCACCTCCGACGGCCCTGCGGCGGCATCGACGTGAGTACGGAAGGACTGCCTCGGCAGTTTCAGGAAACCCTGGCTGCTTTTCAAGCCTTATCGATAATGCGGCGCAATGCGACTGACGTTCGTTCCACTCCTCCTGTCCTGCTGCACGCTGGCGGCCGTGTCCGGCTGCACCAGCCCGCCCGCGCCCCATGGCGAGGTCAAAGGCGCGTCTGCGGATGGCAGCGAATTGGGGCAGTCCGACGTGAACCGCATGGCGACGCTGGCCATGCGCGAGAACCTGGACAGCCTCTACCGGCTGATGGACAAGCTCTACCGCCGCAACCCTGCCGAATGGCGCAAGACCAGCGCCGTGGGCCGCGAGCAGGCCATGGAGCAGGTCCGCACCACCATCGAGAAGGGCGGGGTCTGGGCGCCCTTGCAGGGGCGGCGCGACATCGCGGCGATGGCCGCGGCCCTGGCGCCCGAATTCGCGGGCGACCGCGTGGCGGCGTTCATCTACGCCACGGCCGACATGCTGATCACCGCGCACGACGGAAAGATCGAGTTTTTCCTGCTCGACAGCCTGGATGCCCAGCACCTGTACAACGCGGCGCGCAATGTGGAGATCGCCGTGTGGATGCTGTCTCAGCGCCGCACCGCGGCGGGCCAGCCGCTGCTGCTGGCCGACGAGATCGGTCCGCAGGGGCGCAATCTGAGCTTCGAGCGCGAGTTCGGCAAGATCATCGGCCGGCTCGACCTGCTGTCGGCGGTGGCCACCGAAAAGTACCGCCGTGCCGCCATCACCTATGTGCAGGGGCTGGTGGGCGGTTCTTTCCTGCAGTTCTTGCCGGTGCGATGAATCAGAGGGTGAAGGTGGGCGCTGCTGCCCGTGCTGTTCACTTGAACATGTCGGCCGAAAAGCTCTGGCGGAACCATTTCATGGCGTTGACCATGAGGGCGCCTGACGAACGGATGCTTGCCAGGAAGCGGTTGATCTCGTCCTTCAGCCGTGCTTCGTTTTGCCGAAGGCCGATGTAGCACGGGCTCTCTTTGAGGAGCGCCACCTGGTGCACACGGGTGCGCAGACCGACATCCTTGATGGATTCCACCAGCACGTTGCCACCCGCGAAGAATTCGAAATGGCCTGCGGCATAGGCGTCCAGCAACGCGGCGCTGCCTTTGAATCCCTGGATTTTCGCGGTCGGCAGGAATGCCCGGACCAGGGATTCCTCCAGGCTGTTTTCCGCCGCTCCGACGACCGGGGCTGGCAGTTTCAGCAATTCGTCGCGGCTCAATTTCTGCTGGCTGAAGACACCGAGGTAGGTCGGGGCGTAGACATTGGAGAAGTCGATGCTTTTCTCGCGCTCGGGCGTCTTGCCCAGGCTGGAGATGATGATGTCGACGCGGTCTTCCAGCAGTGCCGCCAGCCGGTCCCCGCTGGGCACCGGCACCATCTGCGGCGACACGCCCAGGTGCATCGAAAGCATCTTGGCGATGGAAATGTCGAAGCCCGCCAACTCGCTGCCCTGCGGAAAGCCGAACGGTGGGAAGTCCTGAGGGACCGCCACGCGAAGGACCCGGGCGGAGCGGATGCGCTCCAGCTGATCCCGATGTTCGGCGGCCGCCAGCCGACCCGACAGGCCCAGGGCCAGAATGGAGCCGCACACCAGGCGGCGGCGTTGCAGAATCTCACTGGCCCAGAGGCTGGGCGTTGCACCATCGAAGGGCGATTGCATGGGAGGGCTCCTTCCTGGGAAGCGGCCAAGCACTTTCCATGCCGCTGTCCGGAGAACCCGCTCGGGAGGCGGGGCGCGGTGAGGGCCCGGTCGCAGGGCGCGTAAAATCCGGCCGCCCCCGAGGAGCGTTGCAGCGCCTGCCGATCAACCGGCTCAACCAGGCGTCAGGCTCGGGCGGCGATGGCCCCACTGTCCAACGACGCTCGCCTGTTCCCAACTACCGATTGCGCAGGTGAGCCTGATGTCCGCCCCCCTTATCCCGCCTCCCATGAAGCTCTCGGGCCTCGAACCGGTTTCCATCGGCGAGGGCACGCTGTTCGTCAACATCGGCGAGCGCACCAACGTCACCGGCTCCAAGGCCTTCGCCCGCATGATCCTGAACGGCCAGTACGAAGAGGCCCTGGCCGTCGCGCGCCAGCAGGTGGAAAACGGCGCGCAGGTCATCGACATCAACATGGACGAGGCCATGCTCGACAGCAAGGCGGCCATGGTGCGCTTCCTGCAGTTGATCGCCTCCGAGCCCGACATCGCCCGGGTGCCCATCATGGTGGACTCCTCCAAGTGGGACGTGATCGAGGCCGGCCTGCGCTGCATCCAGGGCAAGGGCATCGTCAACTCCATCTCCATGAAAGAGGGCGTGGAGAAGTTCAAGCACGAGGCGCGCCTCGTGAAGCGCTATGGCGCCGCCGCCGTGGTGATGGCCTTCGACGAGGTGGGGCAGGCCGACACCTACGAGCGCAAGATCGAGATCTGCGAGCGGGCCTACCGCGTGCTGGTCGACGAGGTGGGCTTTCCGCCCGAGGACATCATCTTCGACCCCAACATCTTCGCGGTGGCCACCGGCATCGAAGAGCACAACAACTACGCGGTCGATTTCATCGAGGCCGTGCGCTGGATCAAGCAGAACCTGCCGGGCGCCAAGGTCTCGGGCGGCGTGTCGAACGTGAGCTTCAGCTTCCGTGGCAACGACCCGGTGCGCGAGGCCATCCACACCGTGTTCCTGTACCACGCCATCCAGGCCGGCATGGACATGGGCATCGTCAACGCGGGCATGGTCGGCGTGTACGACGACCTGGAGCCCACCTTGCGCGATCGCGTGGAAGACGTGGTGCTCAACCGCCGCCCCGATGCCGGCGAACGCCTGGTCGAGGTGGCCGAGACGGCCCGCAGCGGTGCCAAGGACGAGAGCAAGCGGCTCGAATGGCGCGGTACACCCGAACATCCGAAGACCGTGGGCGAACGCCTGTCGCACGCGCTGGTGCACGGCATCACCGACTTCATCGTGGAAGACACCGAAGAGGCCTACCAGGCCATCGTCGCCAAGGGCGGGCGGCCGCTGCACGTGATCGAAGGCCCGCTCATGGACGGCATGAACGTGGTGGGCGACCTGTTCGGTGCGGGCAAGATGTTCCTGCCGCAGGTGGTCAAGAGCGCCCGCGTGATGAAGTCCGCCGTGGCCCACCTGATCCCCTACATCGAGGAAGAGAAGCGCCAGGACGAACTGGCCGGCCGCGACGTGCGCAGCAAGGGCAAGATCATCATCGCCACCGTGAAGGGCGACGTGCACGACATCGGCAAGAACATCGTCACCGTGGTGCTGCAGTGCAACAACTTCGAGGTGGTGAACATGGGCGTGATGGTGCCCTGCCACGAGATCCTGGCGCGCGCCAAGGTCGAGGGCGCGGACATCGTGGGCCTGTCAGGCCTGATCACGCCCAGCCTGGAAGAGATGCAATACGTGGCCGGCGAGATGCAAAAGGACGAGCACTTCCGCATCAAGAAGATCCCGCTGCTCATCGGCGGCGCCACCACCAGCCGTGTGCACACCGCCGTCAAGATCGCGCCGCATTACGAAGGCCCCGTGGTCTACGTGCCCGATGCGTCGCGCAGCGTGAGCGTGGCGCAGAGCCTGCTGGGCGACGGCGCCGACCACTACGTGCAGGAGCTGAACGCCGACTACGACAAGGTGCGCACCCAGCACGCCAACAAGAAGCAGACGCCCCTGTGGCCGCTGGCGAAGGCCCGCGCCAACCGCACGCCCATCGACTGGTCGGCCTACCGCCCGGCCACGCCGCGCCTGCTGGGGCGGCGCATGTTCAAGAACTTCGACCTCAACGAGCTGGCCCGGTACATCGACTGGGGACCGTTCTTTCAGACCTGGGACCTGGCCGGCCCGTACCCTGCCATCCTGACCGACGAGGTGGTGGGCGAGCAGGCCACGCGCGTCTTCGCCGATGGCAAGGCCATGCTGCGCCGGCTGGTGGAGGGCCGCTGGCTGAGTGCCAGCGGCGTGCTGGCGCTGTACCCGGCCAACAGCGTGGGCGACGACATCGAGTTCTACACCGACGAATCGCGCACCGAGGTTGCCATGACCTGGTACGGCCTGCGCCAGCAGACCGAAAAGCATGTGATCGATGGCGTGCCGCGCCCCAGCCGGTGCCTGGCCGACTTCGTGGCGCCCAAGGAAAGCGGCGTGGCCGACTACGCGGGCTTGTTCGCCGTCACGGCGGGCCTGGGCGTGGAGAAGAAGGAGCAGGCCTTCGTCGATGCGCTGGACGACTACTCGGCCATCATGCTCAAGAGCCTGGCCGACCGCCTGGCCGAAGCCTTTGCCGAATGCCTGCACCACCGCGTGCGCACCGACCTGTGGGGCTATGCGGCCGGCGAGCAGTTGAGCAACGACGACATGATCGCCGAGAAGTACCAGGGCATCCGCCCCGCGCCCGGCTATCCGGCCTGCCCGGACCACAGCGCCAAGAGCGAACTGTTCCGCGTGCTGCAGTGCGGCGAGATCGGCATGGGCCTCACCGAAAGCCTGGCCATGACGCCCGCCGCCAGCGTGAGCGGCTTCTACATCGGGCATCCCGAGAGCCAGTACTTCAACGTCGGCAAGATCGGGGAAGACCAGGTGCACGACCTGGCCACGCGGCGCGGCATGGATGAAAGCATCCTGCAGCGCCTGCTCGCACCCAACCTCTGATCGGCGGCGGCGTCACGGCGGTGCCCCCGCCGCGTCACGCGGACGTCACTCTGGCGCCACAGTCGGCGGGAAGAATGAAGGACTTCATTCCTTCCCTTCTTCCCACGCCATGACCATCCCTCTGCAGCGCTCGCCGCTGCCTCTGATCGGCCGCCCGTTGCCGGGCGCCGGCGCGCTCTTTCTTGCCCTGCTGCTGGCGGGCTGCGGTGGCAGCGGTGGCTCGGATGCCACCGTTCCCGCCGCGGCGGCCACATGCGCCAGTCCGGACACGCACTGCGCGCCCAAGCCCTGAACGGGGCAGCTCCCCGAACCCCGCTCACGGACAAGAAAGACTCCTCCAAATGACCGTCGATTCCTCCAAACGCAATTTCCTCACGACCGCGCTCGGCGTGGGCGCGGCTTCGGCCACGCTCACTGCCTTCCCACCGGCCATCCGCCGCGCCCTGGCCATCGAGGCCCACAACGCCACCGGCACCATCCAGGACGTGCAGCACGTCGTCCTGCTGATGATGGAGAACCGCTCGTTCGATGGGTACTTCGGCACCTTCAAGGGCGTGCGCGGCTTCGGTGACCGTTTCCCGATCCCGACGCCCAACGGCCGCAACGTTTTCTACCAGACCTACACCAAGACGTCGCCGCCCAGCACCTATGTGCCCTACCGCCTGGACGAAGCCAAGGGCAACGCGCAGCGCGCCGGCAGCACGCCCCACACCTGGCTGGACTCGCAGGCGGCCTGGGACCACGGGCGCATGTCCCAGTGGCCCGATGCGAAGCTGCCCTTGTCGATGGGCTACTACGAAACGGCGGAGGTGCCGTTCCAGCGCGCGCTGGCCGACGCCTTCACGCTGTGCGACCACTACCACTGCGGCATGCACACCGGCACCATCGCCAACCGGCTTTTCTACTGGACCGGCACCAACGGCCCGAACGGTGTCAGCCCCATCGATGGCTCCAGGGTCCGTGTTGCGGGCCTGAACAACCAGTTCAACGGTGGCAACGACATCGGCGCCTCCACCGACGGCTGGACCTGGACCACCTACGCGGACCGCCTGGAGAAAGCGGGCGTGAAATGGAAGGTCTACCAGAGCCTGATCGACAACTTCGGCTGCAACGAGATGATGGGCTTTCGCCACTGGCGCGCCGAGATCGAGAAGATGCCCGCGGACCGCAAGCCGATCTACGTCGCCAAGACCGACATCACGCAGCCGGTCGATCTGGCCGGACCGTTCTACAACGCCAGGATCGACGATCCGCTGAGCCCGTTGGCCAAGGGCTTCGGCAACACCATGCCGCAGGGCTTTCTGGAGACGTTCCGCGAGGACATCCGCCAGGGCACGCTGCCGGCGGTGTCGTGGATCATTCCGCCTTCGGTCTACAGCGAGCACCCCGGGCCGTCGAGCCCCGCACAGGGCGGCTGGTACGTGCAGGAGGTGCTGGACGCGCTCACGGCCAACCCCGAGGTCTGGAGCAAGACCGTGCTGCTGATCAACTACGACGAGAACGACGGCTTCTTCGACCACCTGCCTTCGCCCGCCGCACCGTCGCGCAATCCCGATGGCAGCCTGGCCGGTGCCTGCACGCTGCCCGCCGCCGATGTGGCGGTGGAGTACCACGATTTCCAGCCTGCCACGCCGAGCCAGCCGGCGGCCGACGGCAAGCCCTACGGCCCGGGCCCGCGCGTTCCGATGTGGGTGGTGTCGCCCTGGAGCCGGGGCGGCTGGGTCAATTCGCAGGTGTTCGACCACACCTCCACCCTGCTGTTCCTGGAAAAGCGCTTCGGCGTGGCCGAGCCGCAGGTCAGCCCCTACCGCCGCGCGGTCTGCGGCGACCTGACGAGCTGCTTCAACTTCGTCAACCCCAACAGCGAAACCTTGCCGACCCTCGCGGGCCGCACCAACAAGGTCGCGGTGGACGCGCGGGTGGCGGCGCAGGCCCAGGCTGCCAAGCTGCCCCAGCCCACGGCCACGGCCGATGCCGCCCTGCCGGTGCAGGCCGAAGGCGTGCGGCCCTCGCGGGCGCTGCCCTATGAGCTGCACACCACGGCCCAGGCCAGCGCCGGTGCCGGCACGGTCACTTTGCTGTTCGCCCACACCGGCAAAGCGGGCACCGCGGCGGCAGTGTTCCATGTGTACGACAAGAACCACCTCGACCGGATTCCGCGGCGCTACGTCGTGGAGGCCGGCAAGGCCCTGAGCGGCGTCTGGAACGCCGCAGCCGATGGCGGGCGGTACGACCTGTGGGTGCTCGGTCCCAACGGCTACCACCGCGAGTTCATCGGCGACCTGCAGCAGCAGGGGGCCACCGGTGGCCCCGAGGTGCAGGTCTGCTACGAGCTGTGCGAGCCGCCGCAGGTGCGGGTCAAGCTCTACAACCGCAGCAGCAGCGCAATGACGTTCTCCGCCGAGGCACGGGCCTATCGCGGCGACGGGCCCTGGACGCGCAGCGTGGCGCCCGGCGGCGTGGAGGAACTCGCCTGGCCCCTGGGCGACAGCGGCAACTGGTACGACTTCGTGGTGCGCTGCAGTGCGGCGCCTGCGTTCCAGCGCCGCTTCGCCGGCCGCATCGAGACCGGCAAGGACTCGGTGTCCGACCCCGCCATGGGCCACGCTGGCTGAGGCTGCAGGCGGACTGGCGAACTGTTCCGACACCTGGCCGCGCGGCCCTGGTGTGCAATGGGCGCCATGTCCCCATCGTTCCTCACGCCATGGATCGAGCGCGCGAAAGCGCTCGCCAGCCCCATCATGCCGCTGGTGCGGGCGGCCAATCTCTGGCTGGATGCGGACGGCCTGCGCATGAGCGCGGCGATGTCGTTCTACGGCCTGCTGAGCCTGGCGCCGGTGCTGCTCCTGCTGGTGGGGGTGCTGGGCTGGTGGATCGACAAGTCCTACCTGGAAAGCACCATGGTCAGCCAGGTGCGCGGCGTGATGGGCGACCGCGTGGCCGAAGTGGTGCAACTGGCGCTGTCCAGCGCGCGGGCACCGTCGGAAGGGCGGATCGCTTCCATCGTTGGCTTCGTGCTGTTGCTGTCCGGCGCCACGGGCGTGTTCGTGGAGCTGCAGTCGGCGCTGGAGCGGCTGTGGGCACGCGATTCAGCCCCGGCGCCGGAGCAGAAGGCGTGGTGGCGCATGGCTTCGCTGCGGGTGCGGGGGCTGGCCTATGTGCTGGCCATCGGTTTCCTGCTGCTGATCTCGCTGGTGGTGTCCACCGTGATTCACGTGGTGGCCACCTGGGCCAGCGCGCGGCTGCCCATGGCAACGGGCCCGCTGCTGCAGCTGGCGAACGAATTGGTCGCCTTCGGCATTGCCGTGCTGCTGTTCGTGGGGCTGATGCGCATCGGCGGCGGGCAGAAGCCGCCGCTCATCTGCCTGGTGTTCGGGGCGGTGGTGGGCGCCATCCTCTTCACCGTGGGCAAGCAGCTGCTGGCCCTGTACCTGGCCACCGCGGCGGTGGTTTCGGCGTATGGCGCTGCCGGCTCCCTGGTGGTGGTGCTGATGTGGATCTACTTTTCGTCGGCCGTGCTGCTGTTTTCCGCCAGTTGCGCGCGGGCCTTCCAGGAGGTGCGGGAGGAAAACCTGGAAGGGCCGCCGGCCCGGAATCGCTGAGGCGGCCGAGGGGCACTCGCAAACCAGGGCCGCCGTGTCAGGCCCGGGGCGAGGCGGCCTGCAGGTGCGTGCCCAGTTGCAGATAGCGTGCGAGCCGCAGGGCGTTCTCGGGCGCGTGGATCTTCATGGTGTTGTCGAAGAAGCAGAACACGTCGCGTTCGGTCCGACGCGGTGCCGTGTCCGGTGGTGCGACCGTCTCCAGCCCCTTCGGTGCCTGGCCGTGGGCCCAGGCGCGGAGGCGTTCGCCCCACTGCGCGATCTGCGCATCGCTGTAGCCGCTGGCATAGAGCTGCTGCGCGCCGTGCAGCCGCAGATAGAGGAAGTCCGCCGTCACATCGCCCAGTTCGGGCCATCGTCCGCCGGTATCGGCCACCACCAGGGCCACGCGGTGGCGCCGCAGCAGGTCGATGCACTCCGGCGTGCGGTAGCTGGCGTGCCGCACTTCCAGGGCATGGCGCAGGCGCCAGGGGCGGGACGGCTGGAGCAGCTCGCGGCCGTGCATGCGGTCCTCCCGCGCCTGCGCGAGCGTGGCGGCAGCGTCGGTATCGTGCGGCAGCAGGGCGAGAAAGTCCTCCAGCAGCGCCGCATCGAATGGCAGGCTCGGCGGCAATTGCCACAGGATGGGACCGAGCTTGGCGCCCAGCGCAAACAACCCCGACGCCATGAAGTTGGCCACCGCCGCCCGCGCCTCGCGCAGCCGCAGGATGTGGGTGATGTATCGCGGCGCCTTGACGGTGAACACGAAGCCCTCGGGCGTGTCGGCCGCCCACCGGGCGTAGCTGGACGGGCGCTGCAGCGCGTAGAACGAGCCGTTCAGCTCGATCGCGGGAAACTGGTGCGATGCGAAAGCCAGTTCCTTCGCCTGGACCAGATCTTCTGGATAGAACGCGCCCCGCCAGGGCGCATAGCGCCAGCCGGACACCCCGATGCGGATCTGTGCAGCCATCTGCGTGCCTCCTCACGCACACCGGGTGGCATGCGTGGCGCCAGTGTGGTGTGTGGCCGACATTCCCGCCACCGCC